>WREG01000065.1 GCA_009779455.1 Oscillospiraceae bacterium | reverse complement strand
TGTATATGGGCAACGAAGGGAAATTCGTCCTTATTTTGCCGCAAAATGATGAGGAAAAAGCCGTAAAGCTCCTGAAAGGATGCAAATACGGCGAAAATGCCCGCATTGTCGGGCAGGTTTGCGAACGCGATAAAAATTATCGCGGTGATAAGCCGCTCGTCACAATAAAAACCCGCGCGGGCGGCACGCGGGCAATAGAGCCGATGCTCGGCGAGGGTTTGCCCAGGATTTGTTAAGGATTATATAATCAGAAACGAAAAAGTAGCCGGCTTTTTACAGCCGGCCGCTTTTATGCTCTTAATTTATTAAGGAATAACGTAACCGTGTTCCGCCCTGTACGCCTCTAAATCCATGCGAACCGCTTTGTCCGCGTCGTAAAAATCGATCCAAGATTTCATATTCGCCCAGTCATAGGGGCGGTGGAGCCAGACATAGGTATCATACGGCTCGATCATGGCCGCGCTGAACCTGTCGAGGCCCAGCATTACGCTTTCATGGAACAGCTCCTTGTTGTTTTTAAGCCTCATCGGGTTGAACCACGAATAATCGCCTAACATCATATTGGCTTCATAAAGCTTCAGGCAAAGCCTTGTGCGCTTGACCGCCAAAAGGTTGTCCGCGTTGCCCGCCGCAACGGCTTCGGCCTTATCGAATAATTTTTCCATCTTTTTGCATTCAAAGACGTTCATATAGGTGAAAGCCTCGGGGCGGCCGAACACGCCCGTGTGATTGGTACCTATGGCTTTATTCGTGTAGAAATCAAGGAATTGCAATATATAAGGAGTAGCAGCCTCGCCGTAATAGGCGTGCATGAATTCCTCCATAAGCTGATTGGAATTGAGGTATGGATCCCATAAAAGCTTCGCCAGCATATATACGCGCAACTCGCCGAATTCGCCGCTCACGCTGCCGGGCAGCAATTCCACGCCGCCGGTGTCATAACCTTCCGAGAATACGCCGCGCGCGTTGTTTTCATAGAAAAACTGGAGGTTGTCGGCCAACACATGAACGTTGGGGTATATCGCGGGGTAAAATTTAAAGCAGGTATTATAATCCCAGACATGGAGCTGCGCCCCGTTCACGTCGCAAAGCTTGCCCCAATCCTCGAAATATTTGGCGTAAACGCTCGCCTTCGGCTTCATATCCGCGAAAACACTGCCGGTTCTCTGCCCTCCGCATTCCCTAATGGGATGGTTGAAGCAGCAGCCTATCGTGCAAAGGCGGACGATGACGTTTTCTTCGGGCACTATGCCCGTCGGGGGGGCGACCGAATAAGCGTAGGCGAAGGTATCGACAAGGATATCCGGACGGGTGCTTTCATATCTTTCCGCAACGGCTTTCGCAATCTCGTTCGTGAACCACAGATTCGAGCCGGACTGCCGGCCGCCGTATAAATTATCCATAGCCTCGCAGTTTACGCATTGGCAGTAAGCGTCGTTGTCTTCCTGCGTAATGGAGATGATTTTCATGTTCATGTTGTTGATGTTGGTGTCAATGATGTAGAAAACCGCTTCCTTTGTCATTTCCAGCACGTCGGGGTTCGTAAGGCAGCGCTGGCCGACGTCCCTCCTGCCCGTGTCTTTTCTATAAGCGAAAAGCTCCTGATCCTGAGTCCTGTGGCCGAGAGCCGGGCTGTCGTAGTCACCGTAAAAAAGCTGTCTTGGCACAAGATTGTGCATTGTATGGCAGAAGCCGCCGATATGATGGTTATAAGGCTCGCCCCAGCCGACGGCGAAGTATTCCACGGCGCCGCCATAATTGTTTATGGTATATAGTTCTCCGTTATACCACCTGTCGCCCAAGGTCGAATTACTTTTGTGGAAGGCCTTGAATTCGGGATAGAGGTAGATATAAGGCCAATAGTTGTCGCGGTAGTCAAACTTCGCCTCCTGGGTATCGTCAAGATCCCCGTCGATAAAAATGTCCTTTGTTTTGGGGGCATATTTCAATTCATAGGTGTACCAGCGGCAGCCCAGCTGATCCTCGACAAAGGCCGAGCAGCCGTACATGGACCCGCGGCCGTTATCTTTGCCGCTTATGTAGATATTATCGCCGATGACTTTTTTGATTAAATCCTCGCTGCTTTTCAGCGCGTCCAATTCATCCGCGAAATCGCTCCCGCCGAGGCCTGTGCGCCCTACGGATATATACTTCGCCCCTGTTGGCAGCGCGGATGCCGCGTATACCTCAAAGGGTTCGTCTTCGTCAAGCATAAGGCCGAAATATTCCTGAAGCCACTTTACGCCTCTCAGAACCGGCTCGGTTTCCGCCGTCACACCGTCGGGTATGACGATAACGTAATCCGTTTCGCCGTCGATAAAAATATCGAGGGGTTTTTCGATTTCGGCCGCTTCGACCGTTTTGTAATCAAAGCCTCCGCCGTAATCAACGGAGCCTGTGGGGATGTCGTAGATCATGGGGGCAAAAATAGACTGGAAGAATAAGAGTATGCCGACAAAAAAGGTTTGTATCATTGCCATGATTATATCTCCTTCACTGTAATTTTACACATATATGATTATACTAAAAAATGAGATCAAATGTCAACCCCAAAAAGCAAAAAAATTAATAAAAATTTAAAAAACAAAGTAAAAATGCGCTTTAATCCTGCCCCGCCTTAAAATTATACACGGGTTTGATAATCTTAACAATATCCGCAGTGTCCTTGATGTTCGAGATAATCTCCTCCATCGGCTTGTACGCAAAAGGCGCTTCGTCTATCGTGCTTCGGCTTATTGTGGACGAATACACGCCCTTCATCGCCTTTTCAAACTGCGGCAGCGTGATACTCTCTTTGGCGGCGGAACGGCTCATCAGGCGTCCCGCCCCGTGGGGTGCGGACCGGTTCCAGTCCTTGTTGCCCTTTCCGGCGCAAATCAGGCTGCCGTCACGCATATTCATAGGAATTAATACCCGCTCGCCCGCCTTTGCGGAAATCGCCCCTTTACGCAGAATCATGGTGTCAAGGTCGATATAATTGTGGACAGTCGCAAACTGTTCAACAATTTTGAACTTTACCCGCTTTTCAAGCTCCCGCATGATAGCCCGGCGGTTCAGGTCGGCGTAACGCTGAATAATCGCCATGTCGTGAAGGTAGTCCTCCATCGGCCCGCCCTCAAGATAGGCCAGAACCCTGTCCGCTCCCTTGCCCCCTCGCCCGAGGCTGTCGGCGGCGAGGTTCTGGTAATATTCCGCCGCCTGCTTGCCGAGGTTGCGGCTCCCCGAATGGAAGACAAGGTAAAGCTGACCTTCATCGTCCTTGTCCACCTCGATAAAGTGGTTCCCTCCGCCGAGTGTTCCGATTGAAAGCTCCGCACGGTTCAAATCCATATGCTTGGCGCAGCGGAGAGCGGTCAGGTCGATTTCTTCGTTAAAATGATGCGGCTCGCCTCTCACGGCAAAGCCTGACGGGACATAGCTCGAAATCGCCTTGTCAAGCTGCTGTAGCTCTAAACGCTTATCCTTCAGCAACACCGTTTCCATGCCGCAGCCGATGTCCACGCCCACAAGATTCGGCACGATTTTATCCGTGACCGTCATAGTCGTGCCTATTGTGCAGCCCATCCCGGCGTGTACGTCCGGCATGATGCGGATTTTGCTGCCGGACACAAACTCCTGTTCAAGCAGATGCTCTATCTGGGTTATGGCGGACGGCTCGGCAGTGTCCGTGAACACCTTTGCCGTATTATATTTTCCCGTTAGTTCAATCATAATTTTTTTGTTTTGAATATTGTATATTTTATATTGCAGTTGAAAACGCCCGCAATATGGCATATAATAATAATATGGGCATAATGACGAATAAAAAACCGTTAATTGGATTTGATTCAATAAATAATTTAACCGACCAATGCTATGAAGAATGGCTGAGCCTTATTTCCCGGGAAAAACGGGAGAGAGTGAACCGTTTTTTGCGCTATGACGATAAAAAGCTCTCTGTTTTGGGCGAAAAACTGGCGCGCGAAATGATTTCGGGAATTTGCGGCGCCCCTCCGCACGGCATTGTCATAAAACGGGAGCCGGGCGGCAAGCCTTACGCTGAAAACGCCCCTGGCATACATTTCAGCGTGAGCCACAGCGGGGAATACGCCGTGTGCGCGGTAAGCGGCCGGCCGGTCGGCATTGATATTGAAAAAATCCGCCCCGTAAACCTGAAAATCATCGGAAGGATATGCTCGGAAGAAGAAAAAAAATATATCTTCGGCGCATCCGGCAACACGGCGGACGAAAATTTATTGTATAAGCGGTTTTTTGAAATATGGACCGCTAAAGAGGCCTTCGCGAAACGCGACGGGAAAGGGATATCGCGGATTCTTCAATCGAAAAACCCGCGAATGCAAAATCTGCGCGATATCCCTTCAAACGCCGAACAGTATATTGTCAATGTAAATTATGTGTGTTCATACCTGCATTAATATTTTTATTTAGAAATAACGCAAGCGTCAAGGGCGTCCATAGTATCCGTCCGGTATGTAGTCAGCGTCAGTTCGCCGCTTGCTACGTCCACTTTGGTAAGCGTAGGGGCTTTGACCTGCAGCTGCGATTCGGAATACGGGTAATACGTTTCGGCAATGTCATAATATTTGGAGCCGCTGCCCGAATTGGCCGTGATATACGTAATGCCGCCGTCATTCGGTTTGAAAAGCTTCATCGGCTTGGTGCGTACATAGCAGTGGTCGTGTCCCGCAAGCGCCAGGTCTATGCCGTTACATTCAAACAGCGTGCCGTAAAAAAGCCTGCGTATGAAAGTCTCGGCGCTTTTCGAGCGGCTTTCGACGGCGCTGTAGAAGGTATGGTGGAATACAGCGATTTTCCATTCAGCGTCCGGGTTCGCCGCAACGGCTTTCCGGATGAAAATCGTTGTTTTGATTATAGCCCCGAATTTATAGTTGGAGTTCAGGTGCAGAAAGAGCGCGTCCCCGTAGGTATACCAGTAATTCCCGTGACTATCGAGGTTTGGCAGGTCGAAATTGTCAAGGATGTCCGGGTCGTGGTTGCCCGGGGTCGGCGCGAGGGGCAGCCCGGATAATTCCACTCCCTCAAGAAAAACTTCCAGCTGTTCGTTGTTGCCGGCATTATTGATTTGGTCGCCCGCGGTGATGAGGAATGCGGCGTCGTCAAAGACGGCAAGCGCGTTTGAAAGCGAGCCGAGCCAGCCGGTCCTGTCGTTTTCCAGCCCGCCCGCCCCAATCTGAGGGTCGCCCGACAGCAAAAAGCTGAAAGCTTCGGCTTCGGTTCCGTTAACGTCCTTAACTGCCGCGGCGTCGGCCGCCCCCGCAGGGAAAGCAAAACACGCGGAAAGGATAATAAATGCCAAAATTGCTGATAAACCGGATTTAAAACGCTTGGCCATGAAAAAAACCTCCTTGAATATTTTATATTTATTTTATCTCCGTAAGATTTTCACTTTTAAGGGGGGCGATCCCCACCCAGCTTTTGCCCGCGTTTAAAACAAGGTCTTTTCCGTCCTTGCCGTAAAATTTCAGAGGCAGGTCGGCCGCCGTCTTTTTCCATGTGATTTCCTCGGCTTTTCCCCTGCTGACATATATCCCATGCCCTTCCGTCAGGTTGATATCGACCCTGCCCACATCGTCGATATCCGTGATTTCCGTATAAAGCGCTATAACGTTCCTGACGGACATATGGACGCCCTTGTCGTCATACATCGCGTCGTCGTTCATGAAATTATAATAAAGGTTATCGTCCGCGCTGTATTTAAAAGTGTGTTTGTACCTGCTTGAAAACGTGACGGTTATTGATTCGCATGGGCCGCCGTTTAAGACGCGCGGCTCGTTTTCGCCCGCGAAGCGGAAGGGGTGCGAGCATTCATCCCTTATTTCCATAGGGTAATTAAAATCGGCTATGGCCTGATTAATATGCTTGTTTGTGGAATAGCCCCTGTGCTCTATAGCTGTTTTGCGCTCTTTGTCGCGGAAAAAATACTTCCCGTCGTAAATAAGCCCGTTGATATTGTGGAGCCCGATGTCGGCTATTAGCTGTTTTGCCTGGGGGCTGTAGCCCCAATGCACGAAAAACGCGCCGTAGCCGTTGGCAAGCTCCACAAAGTCATGCCTCGCGCTGCGTATCGGCCCGATTTTTTCGGAAACCGCGTCAGGGTTCGCGTACATATAGGCCATCCTCGTGGCCCCGCCCTCGACGAGGGTCTCAAAAACGATTTCTGGGTCGCAAAGCCCCCATTGGGGCCGCGCCTGAGGGGCGTTGTTTATCATAACGATAACAGGCCGCGCGCCAAAATATTTTTCGTCGTAGCCGCCCTCGCCCGTCAGCGGGTTCAATGTTTTATCAAAATAAAATGTTTCAGGCTCCGCCGTAGTTTCAGGTTCCTGCACTTCTTTATTTTTCCCGCAGGAACTTAATATTAAGGCCGGCATTAAAAGCAGCGGGAGCAATGCACAAAATCTCTTTAAATTAGTCATACTCATTGTCGTTATAATCCTTTTTAATGAAAACACAGTAAAGCAGATAACCTTTACATTGATTGCTGCAACAGGCGTTTTCGAGGTTTTGTTGTAAAGCAAAAGTGCCTTACTGTAGAAATAATTAATTCATCCCGGTATCCGGAAGTTTAATTTTACTTGCTTTATATTATCTTAACATAAAATTTAAAGAATATCAAGCGTTTAATAAAAAAATCCCCCTCAATAAAAACGCCGCGTTTCTATTGAGGGGCAATTCTGTTATAAAACTATGAAAGGACATAAATCCTGACCGAGCGCCTTCCGAACGCCTTGCATTCCGCGTTGGAGTTCATATAGAGGTCGGCGATGGGCGCGTTTTTCCACTTTGTGAAGCCGCCCGTATCCTCGGCCACGGCGTATCCGTAAACGTATTTGCCGTCCATGGACACTATCCACATCTTTGTGCCGTACGGTATGATTTTCGGGTTGACCGCTATCGTTCCGACTATGGGCTTCGTCCCCGTCGAGGTTATCGGGTCGTTGCTGTAGGCCGTCGCCACGCCTTCGATTACTTTTTTGTAATTTGCCGGCACGTGGTCGTCCCCGATTTCGACGGAAGCGGGCACAGCCTTTTTCGACATGGGCTTGGCGCCTTCTCTTACTTTGATCTGCTTCAGCGCCGATTCCGCTTTAGTGGTTTCTTCCGCTTGTTTGGTGGTTTCGGGGGCCGCCGTCGGCGCTTCTTTCGAGGCCGCGTTTGCGTCCGCCGGTTTTTCAATTTGCGGGGCCGCGGCAGTAGTCGCCGGAACCGTTGCCGCCGGGGCTGTCGCCGCTTTTGTAGCCGCAGGGGCGGTTTTTTTAGGTTCGCTTTTCGGTTTTTGGGTTGTCTGCTCAGTTTTGGCCTTTTGTGCGGCAGGCGCGGTTACGGGAGCCTCCGTTGTTGTTTCTTCGCTTGCCTGTTCGGTTCCGCCGTTTTGTTTTTCATCCGATACTGAATCTTCGCCTATGCCTTCGTCAGTGGATTGTACCGATCCCAAAAATTCCGGGATGGCGCTTATCGAGGAACCGAGCTTGTTTAAGGATTTTAAGAATAATATCTGATCCTTTAGGGGTATCCCGCCCCATTCTTCCGGATTCGTAAGAAGCAAATATGTCTTCAAATCTTCCGGCCCGCCGTTTTCAAGTGAAACGGCCTGCGGGCTGCTTCGTCGGTAGGGGTCTTCGCCGCTGTCGGGGTTTTCGACCGAATTCGCGAATATGGTTTCCGCGACCGGACCCGAAATCACCGACGGGGATTCCGAAACCGCCGCCGACGGAATTGCCTGCTCCGCGCCCGCTTTCAACGGTACGACGCCGGCAACCGCCGTTACTGTCAAGCCTGTCGCTAAAACCGCCGCGGTAGCTTTGCGCCTTAATTCCGCGCCGCTTTTTTTAGTGAAAAAGCTTTTTATTTTGTTTATCATTCAATGTGTCTCCTTATAGCTTGTTTTACGGATTTTAAAAAATTTACAGTAATAAATACTAAATTTTCCCGTCCCGTATTACAGTATAGGTGAAAAACGTGATGATTATATTTCGAAAAACCTCGGTTGTCAAGTTCAGCGGGATTTGGAATTTATGCAATATGCACAAGCAAAACGGCTCTATTTGTGAAAACAGACATATAGATGGAAATATATTCCTTTTTAATCGTTTTTGATGGTCTATTTTTGTATGAAATACAGAAAATCGCCTTTGAAACAAAAAAAGATTACAAAACGTAACCTTTTAATTCTTAATACGTATTATATTTTTTCGTAAACATATAAATTCCCCTGTTTCCCGACGCGTTTCACAACATTCAAATAATTTAAAATATTCAGGGCCGTCTGAGCGGTTTTAAGATTGATTTTCGCGGCGTTTTTAAAATCCCGCGAGGTAAATTGCCCTCCCAATCCGCCGGGGACAAATTTTATGTGTTCAGAAGCATTGTTTATATAAATTTCTTCCGAAACATCGACAGGTATGCGGTCAAAACGGGTCGAGCCCTTTTTTTTGTCTTTGCTCCAGCCGTTCAACAGGCGGTATTCCTCCATGTCGATGAAAACTATGCAGAGGCGAAAATTCGGGTTGATCAAAAGCTGCCTGATTTTATAAAGCTCCGGGATTATGTCATAAATCGCACCCTGTTTCGGCGATTTGCGTTTTTTTGTGATTTCCCCCGTTTCCCCGTCAATCCAAAAAAGCCACTTTGTCTTCGGGATCGGGTAAACTACGGTGACGGGACAATTTTCAAGAAAAACCGCCAGTTTGTTCCGCAGCCTGTCAAAAGCCCTTGTCTGTATCTCAATAATGCCGCGCTCATTTGCTATGTCGGCAAAAAAAGAGCCGGTTTTTATCTCGTGTTTTGATTCATCCGGCTCAAAATAATGTTTAAGGACGGCGTGGAGTGTCTTTTCGCCGAGGGTGCCTATGCCGTTTTGACCCCTGTCGATATTAACAATTTTGTCACACGCTTCTTTGAAAGCCGTTTTATTCATGCGTTACAATTCCCCATCATCGGTAATTTTATCCCTTAGTTTCTTTTTCTTGTTCTCAAAAACAGCCGCGCGAAACCTGACGCCGGAAGAAACCCGCTCTTTGCGGGCTTCCGGTGTTTCTTTGGTGTATTTTACTATAGTTGGTTTTTTCTTTTTCATAATCACGATAAAACCGGGCGGGTACAAGACCCGCCCATGCAACATTGCCCGTTAAACATTATAAAGCTCTTTCAGTTTCGCCAAATGCGCGTATTTGTCCCTCGCGAATTCCTCCGCCTGGTCGAACAGCGCGTTTGCCCTGTCGGGGTTGGAGCGCAGCAGTGTGCTGTAGCGCACCTCGCTCAGAATGAAGTCGCGGTAGCTTGCGCTGGGGGCTTTGCTGTCAAGCTGGAAGGGGTTTTTGCCCTCTTTTGCAAGGCGCGGGTCGAAGCGGAAGTTATGCCAGTACCCGGCCTCGACGGCGTTCTTCTCCTCTTTGATATT
>WREG01000064.1 GCA_009779455.1 Oscillospiraceae bacterium | reverse complement strand
GCCGTCATAAGGGGCTACTCCCTGGTGGGCGCGAATATCGGCATGGGCCATTTCTGCAAGTACGCCCCCGCCTACCACATCGACAAAGAGGCCGACATCCTGATGTACAGCAGGTCAAACTACGACGGGCTGCACGGCGTCACGGGCTATAGGGACGGCACCGGCAGGGACAACCGGGGCGACGGTTATTTTGTCAGCATGTACTTGGATCTATGGTGCAATGAGATTATCCGGGGGAACGTGGTCGCGTACAACATGACGGACCCCTATGCGCCTGTCAAATATCTCCCCATCCAAGTGGAGGACAACTATACATCGGTCCTCTTCAGCACGGGCAGGGACTACCCGGAGGACTTCCAGGTCTTCGTGGAATTTTACGATTACAACCATGTATACAAGGGGCTGCGCCAGTTTGTCCACTATTACGATCACCTTCTCCCATTACCCGGCGGGGGACCCTCCGCCCTCCAGCTGAAAAACCCGATTATCCCCTCAGTGACGCATATGTATGGCTACCCGCACAACTTTAATACCACGTTTCACCACGCGCTTATGGTGCATTTGGATTACGGGGCCAACGCGCCTGTCTACTACCGGGTTATAGAGAAGTATGTGGATGCGAACGGCAACCCCATCCGAAACGACAGCGGCTTCGGTTCCAAAGAGAGCTCTATCCGGCAGGGCCTGAACTACAACGGGGTCCATGAAGAAATCACAGACTATATCTATAAAGGCTACAAATTGGACAACCCACCAAACAGCAGCAGCGACTATACGGCGGGAGAGCCAATCGTTCAGGATGTGAACGGCGACATTATCGTTTATTTCGTGTATGCCCGGGAATATACGGTCACGGAAAAATATGTAGATAAAAACGGAAACCCACTGGTTCCTCCGGTAGCGGACACTACGGTCACTATTCAGTCGGCAACTCCGGTCTATACAAAAACAATCCCGGAGCAAAACGGCTATAAAGTGCTGGGGTATTTTATCGGCGATCCGTTTATCGGCGAATATACCCAAGATGCCGCGGTTACGGATCATCCCCTGTCGGATGATATGATTATATACTTCGTCTACCAAAAAACAACAACGCTGACCGTTTCCAAAGAGGTTGCGGGCGACTATGCCAACAGGGGCAAGGTTTTCAATTTTACGGTTTATTTCGAGGATTCCGGCGGCAAAGCGCCCGTCCCCGGCACAAATTTTTACTATATAAAAGAAACAGGGGGCAATACGGCCGAAAACGGTACGCTGACGGTGGTTGACGGAGGCATAGCGGATTTTAGCTTGGCGCACGGACAGAAAATTATTATAAGCGGGGTAGATGCGGACGGCAGGATGCGTATCGCCGAGGATGAATACCCCTATTATGACGCTTCCTTTGCGGACAGCGAGCTCGGATACGAAGAAGGCGGCGACACGGGGCCGCAAATGCGGGATATGACGCCCGACCGTGTTTTCGATTTTACCAACGAAAGGGTCGAAGTGCCGGAAACCGGGCTTGATACGGGACGGCTCGGAGCGGGATTCATCCTTCCCGTGTCGGCGTTATCGGCGAGCCTCATATTTCTGGCGGCAAAGGCAATCCTCCGCCGCCGGGGCCGGAAATCACGGTTTTTTGAAAAATAATGCAAAAGTATGCAGGTAAAGGGGAAAAGCAGGATGACCGTTAAGACGCTTGAAGAATTGAATATTGAATTTGCGAGGGAAATCACGGCGCAAAAGCAAGACGCGGAATTCGAAAATGAATCACTGCTTGGCGCTGTTTTTCCTTCACCGGAAAGCCTGAAATACGGTCCGCTCCGTGAATCCCGGCAAAACCTGCCCCCGGAACGGTCTCTGCTGCGGGATTTCGTGCCGCTGGCCGTCAAAATAGCGGCAATCGCCGGCGCCGCGCTGCTGATTTTCACCTTTGTGTACGGGCTGCACTACAATGTCGAGCCCGGCATGAGCCCGGCGATAAAGGACGGCGACCTGGTAATGTATTACCGCTTGGACAAGAACTACAAAATCGGCGACCTGACCCTTCTGACCTTTCAGGGACGGCGGCAGGTGCGGCGGGTAGTCGCTGCGGCGGGCGACACGGTGGATATCACCGAAGAGGGCCTCATTATAAACGGGGCGTTCCAGCAGGAGCCGGAAATTTACCGGAAAACCGAACGTTACGCGGAGGGGATCAGCTTCCCCGTCACCCTCGGAGAGAACGAGGTGTTCGTTTTGGGGGACGCCCGTGAAAACGCGGCGGACAGCCGTGTATACGGGGCCGTGAACATAAAGGACACCGGGGGAGCCGTAATAACCGTTATAAAACGGCGGAGCCTCTGATAACCTGCAAGAGCCTTTAAGGAAAACAAGATGATTTAACAAAGATTTTTAACGGGCAAGAGAAAAGACCAATGAATATAACCGCCCTAACCCCTTGATAATACAGCGTTTTTTGAGAAATAAAAAAATTTTTCAAAAAAATTTAAAAAAGGTATTGACATTAAAGATTCTTCATCCTTTATACTCTTAAACTGTAAGGAAACAGCGAAACAATGCTATAGCCGCGGAGCAGGGCTTGCGAAGCCGGAAGAAAGGGCCCTCGGAAAGCATCCAGCCCCATCCGCGTTTATATAAAAAACTATTTTAAGGAGCCAAAAACCATGTTTGCAAAAACCAACAAAAAATCCAAATTAACAAAGGAGATAAAACCCATGATTAAGAAACACAGGTTATTGCCGGCGCTTGCCCTTGCGCTTATTATGTGCCTCGCGTGCCTAACGACCGCGTTCGCGGCCCAGCCCTCAGGCACGGAAACAGACCCGGCCCAGGCGGCCATAACCAAACTGTTAAAAGTACCCTTCGGCACGGCTGTCCCGACAGCCGCCTTCAAATTCAAAGTAACGCCGATAAGCATTGACGGCGATACGAACGCCAAGCCCCCTGTAGCAGGTATCGGCAGCAACGGCGATGTCTACATCAATTTTCCCGCTCTCGGTACCCCTCCCGCTTACACATTTAAGGAAACCATTGGCGATACTGACTATTATTTCCTTGAATCAGCCGAGCTTTTCGGCGGCGTCAGCTTTGCGAATGCGGGCGTGTATAAGTACGAGATCGAGGAACTCGGCAGCGACTTCACCAATGTAGGAACACCTCCCACCGCTCCTTATGAAGAGATGAGCTATTCAGGCGCCAAGTACGAGGTTGAAGTCTACGTAAAAGATGGGATAAACGGCAGATACATATACTTCATCGGCTCGGTCAGAACCACCGAAGAAGACGGCACTCCCGGCACAGACAAGGTTGACCCGACGCCCGGCAGCGAAAGCGAAGATTTCGACTACAGCCAGATGATCTTCACCAACACATACGTGAAAGCCAACGGCGGCACCGACCCCAAAGACCCCGACAACTGGACGCTGTCCGTAAGCAAGGATGTTTTAGGCGAATTTGCCAGTCAGACAATTTACTTCGCATATAATATGAAAGTATTTACACCTTCCCTCATCGGCGCTGCCGAGACTTACAAAGCGTATGTTGTAGAAGCGGATCCGGATCCGGAAAACGCAGGCAAGTACAAAGTCGTCACCTCGGCCGCAAACGGCACTGTCAGCGGAACCGACTTAAACGGCGGTTACATCAACTTCCCTTCCGATACGCTGACCGCCTTCAATCTCAAAGCAGGGCAGTTTTTAGTGTTCATCGATACGCCGGTAGGCACAAGCTATGAGATAACGGAAACGGGGACCGCCGGTTATATCCCCAGCGCGATCGTCACATACGCCGGCGCGGCAGGCGGCAATGAAGTCGGAAGCAAGGGCGCAAGCCTTGTCCTTCCCCATAGCGCAAACGATTTCTATAAAACCACGCTGTATGTCGGCGAAGGGCTCAACAGCGCCGACTTCATCAACGAAAACGACACGACTACCCCCACCGGCCTCGACCTGAACGATCTGCCCTTCATAGGCATGATACTTCTGGCAGTGGGCGCGGGAGCCGCATTCATCGTAATTAAATACCGCAAAAAAAAGAGCTATAACTAAAAACACAGAGAGGAGACCCATATGAGCGCAGCAGTCAAGGCCGGCAGGAAAGCCATACGGCTTATAAACGGAATAGTGGATACGGCGGTTATAGCCGCAGTCCTGCTGCTGATTGCCTTTGGCTGCTACGCCATGTGGGACTCAAAGCAGATATATCAGGCGGCGGGCGCCGTCCGTTACGAAACATACAAACCCGCGGCCACGGACAACGAAGGCGCCTCATTTGACGACCTGCAGGCGCTCAACCCCGAAGTTTTCGCCTGGCTCACGGTATACGGGACGCACATCGACTATCCCGTCGTGCAAAGCGAAAACAATATGAAGTATATCAACACCAATGCGGAAGGGCATTATTCCCTTTCAGGGGGGATTTTTTTAGATTTCCGCTGCAACAAGGATTTTTCCGACTTTTCCTCCATTCTGTACGGACACCATATGGATAAAAATGCCATGTTCGGCGAAGTCGGAAATTTTTCGGACGAGCAGTACTTTGAGGCCCGCAAATACGGGATGCTGTACTACGACGGGCTGGAACACGGCTTGGAATTTTTCGCGTTCGTCCACACCAGCGCTTACAACGACGAGGTGTTCAGGACGAAAATTACCGGGGAGGAAGCGCGGCGGGAATATCTGGATATGCTCCTTTCAACAGCGATGCACGCCCGCGATATCAATGTGGCCGCAGACGACAGGATCGTTTTGCTTTCAACCTGTTCGCCAAGCTCGACGAACGGCCGCGACATCCTTGTGGGGAGGATCACGGAAGGTATATACGATGACACATTTAAAACGGACGAAACGGGCAAAACCGGCAATATATTGTCGGTGGACGGGCTGCCCGGCTTATGGGTGCGTATCCCTCTTCGGATCAAGATAGCAGTTACGGGCGTATTGTTTATTATTCTTATACTGTTATTGTCCCTGATGATAAACAATAAAAAAGCGGCCCGAAGCAAATGCGGCTGCAATACCAAAAAACGTCGCAAAGGAGATAAATTATTATGAACGGAATAGTCATACGGGGCTTAAAGCTGCTCCTTGCGGCATCCCTGTTCTTTGCCTGCCTTGCGGGCAGCCTGTTTGCCGCGGCGGCGTTTGAGAGCGGGCAGGGGAAAGCCGTTTTGACAGTGCGGCAGATATTTAACTGTGCCGGGTCATCCGCAGCGCCGCAAAACGGAGTCTTTGCCTACAGGCTGACCCCGGAGCAAACCTCCGTCCCCATGCCGGCAGGCAGCGGCGCAAACGGCTATGACTTCACAATCACGGGAACGGACGATATAGACGTCGGCCCGATAATTTTCACGCAAATGGGCAAATACACCTATGAGATCAGCCATATCCCGGACGGGCAGCCCGACTATATTCATAATCAGGAAACCTATACGCTGGACATTTGGGTTGACAATAAACTGAACGTCGCCGTAGTGGTTTACAATAAGGAAGGAAATAAAGCGGCGGACATAATATATGAGCATTCCTGCGGCCTGCTCCCTAGCGACCCCGCCCTCATGGAAGACACCCCGGTTGTAAAGACCGTTTCCGGCAGCCCCGCCGAGGACAGCGACTTCACATTCCGCCTGGAGCCGGGCGACCCGGCCAACCCGATGCCCGAAGGCAGCGAGAACGGCGTCAAGACCTTGCGGGTCACCGGTTCCGGTCAAGGCGGGTTCGGAACATGGGGCTATACGGCGGAAGGAACTTATTTTTATACGGTTTACGAGGTGAACGACGGTTTGCCGGGCTATAATTATGACGACTCGGTCTATACAATTGCCGATTCGGTAAAAGAGGCTGACGGAAAGCTGGGGATAACGCGCGTTGTCACGAACAGCGCCAACAGACAGGTTGCTTCCCTGTCGTTCATCAATATATATACGGACGGCTCCGGCAAGCCGGACGGACCGGATAACCCCGGCAAACCCGGCCCCGCAACCGGCGATGAAGCCCGGACTATGCTGTATGTTACACTTATTTGCACGGCAGCCGCCACAGCTGTGGGAAGCACGGGCTATCTGCTGTCCGGCAGGCGGCGCGGAAAGGAAACGGATAAAAATGAAGGGTAGGAAAACATGGAAAAACGCCGCCGCGCTAATGATCCTGGCGCTGTCCGTATGCGCCGCAGCGATATGCGGGTATAAACTATGGGAAACGCAGCAGGCTTATAATATAGGCGACGAACGCTACTCCGAGCTGGCCGACCTTGCGCTTTCCGGCAGGCCTCCGGGCGGTTCGGAACAGGGAAACCCGGACATATCCGTTGATTTTGACGTTTTGCGGGCGGTTAACCCCGACGCGGCCGCTTGGCTGTACTGCCCCGGCACCGTAATCGACTATCCGGTCATGCGGTCGGCAGATTACGACTATTATCTGCGTCATCTGCCTGACGGGACATACAACGTCAACGGGTCATTGTTTATTGATTATAATAACGCACCGGATTTTGCGGATAAGCTGACCGTCATTTACGGGCATCACATGAAATCCGGGAAAATGTTCGGAAGCCTCAAGGGCTACAAGGCGCAGGCCTACTTTGATGAGCATCCGCATATGTACCTTTATACCGAAAACGGAAATTACCGCGTCGATCTGATGTATGGCTGCGTTATCGGTGCAGGCGAGTGGCGGGAACGGGCATTTATGTTCGAGGCGAATCTGGACGCGCTTTTAACCTATGCGGCCGATAACACAACTTTCATAAGCGATGCTCAATATGCGCGGGGCGACAGGATAATCGCCATGTCCACCTGTTCTTATGAATTCGACGGTGCGCGCTATGTGGTAATAGGCGTTTTGCGGTCTGATTACGGTAAGGAGAGATTCAATCATGGATAGGAATAGCGTGAAAGTTCATCTTTTTTGTCTTATTTGTACCGCGCACGTTTCACGCCTGATTATATGAGCCGTTACACGGCTTTACGCCGCGCAACGCGGCGGGATGGAGGTTAAGATGTCGGCACGTAATAAATTTATTTCCGCCTATACGGATATAGATGAACTGTTAAATAATTTTTCAAACCCTTTGCGAAGCCATAGCCGCAGGATTGCCGTATGTTCCGCCGTAATAGCCGAATATGCGGGCGAACATCTGCGGCCGTACGGTTTTTCCGGCACGAAGCTGGCTGTTTCAATGCACTTGGGCGGGACCTGTCATGATATAGGGAAACTAGTTTTGCCGACACTGGCGTCCGCGGAAGATGATTATTTGCGTCATCCCGTTTACGGGGCCGAGCTTTTGGAAAAAAACAAAGACAGGTTTTTTATAAACGAAGCGCAGGCTCAAATGGTTTTGGAAATAGTCCGCTGTCATCACGAGCAGGCGGACGGCAATGGGTTCCCTGAAGGGTTGCAAGAGGATGATATCCCGCTGCCTGCCGCCATATGTTACATTGCCAATGAACTTGATTATTTGCTTTACGCGGCGGAAAAAGGCGAAAACTCGGGACACGGAGGCATGAATGACGGTTTTATTAAAATCAAAGAGCAGGCGGGAAGAAAATTTTGCAAAATTGCCGCCGCTTGCTTTGAACGGGCATGGACCCAATTAACGGAGCTGTATGCGGAGTGGAATCAGATAAACTGACCCCGCTTTTATTTGAGTTTCCCCATAATTCACACAAAAAAACCTTGAAAGTGTAATTTTTTCTCTCATGCTATTAGCACCTTCTTTCTTATCTTCTCTTCATTTATACTGAAATTAGGGCAAAAAAATACCCCTCTTGACTAGCTGAAAAAACAGCAAAAAGTCAAGTGGGTAAAAATGCTTCTTCGCTGTAAACCGACAACGATTTACAGCCTATATAAAAAACGGACAAGCCTTTATTTTCAAAGAGTTTGTCCGCTTTTGCTTTTATTCTTTAGCTGGGCGTTGAGGCCTATATATAAGTCTTTTCTGCCCCCAGTCAAGCGCGCTACCAACTGCGCCACACCCGGCTATGACGGTTAGTTGTTTTAATGCTAAACTAACCGTTATGTTTTTTATAAGCTGGCGTAAACGCTGACTTTTTTGCGTTTTTTATCCAGGCGCTCGAATTTTACTTTGCCGTTTATCAGGGCGAAGAGGGTGTCGTCGGAACCCCTGCCCACGTTGTTCCCGGCGTGGATGTGCGTGCCGCGCTGGCGGATTATTATCGTCCCGGCGTTTACCTGCTGGCCGTCGGCCCTTTTGACGCCGAGCCTTTTGGATTCGCTGTCGCGCCCGTTGCGCGTGGAACCCATCCCTTTTTTATGGGCGAATAATTGGATGTTTATTTTCAGCATTGCAGTTTTTCCTCCATTATTTTAATGTAACCGGGATATTGCTCCCGCAGGCCTTCTATGTGAAGCTTATAGCCTTTTAATACGTTTTCGGCCTTCTTGTCGGACGAGATGAGCTTGAATTTCAGGTACCCATCCTTGGCTTTTGCGGCGGCGGTCGTTTTTAAAATTTCCGTGACCGTGTTTGCCGCCAGATACGCCGCTGACGAAACCGCCGCGCACACGATATCCGCTCCGCATTCTCCCGATTCCGCGTGGCCTTCGGTCAAAAAGCCGTAAAGCTTGCCGTTTTTCGTATAAAACCGTACATTTATCATTTTAAGCTTCGATTTTTGTTATCTGCACCTTTGTGTAAGGCTGCCTGTGACCCAGTTTGCGTTTTGAATTTTTTTTGGGCTTGTAGGTGAAGACCGTGATTTTCTTCGCCTTGCCGTTTTTAAGCACCTTCGCTGTAACAGCGGCACCCTTTACATACGGGTTGCCCGTTTTGATCTCATCGCCGCCCACGGCCAATACCTTTTCGATTTTGATTTCGCTTTCCTCTTCGGCGTCCAGCTTTTCGATGTAGATTATGTCGTTTTCCTCGACCTTGTACTGCTTCCCGCCTGTTTCAATAATTGCGTACATTTGTGACCTTCCTTATTTAGGCTCGCTATTGCAAAGGCGCAAAGAATCGCAGAATTCTTTAACTTGCGCGGGCAGTAGAACCCGCTGCCCAAAATATGCGGCAAACTATATTCTAGCACAACAAAACGGGGATGTCAAGAGTTTATGCTTTATAAAAACGCGATTCTTCGCAATATGCGTAGATTTAACAAAATACTTTATATAAATTAATATTTGTTTGTTGGGTTTTATGGGTTTGGTATTGACAGAAACGCGGTTTTAGAGCATAATTATGATGGAAAATGGTTTTTTGGGAGGTTTCAAAATGGCTGACGGCATAAAAAAAGCCCTGGACTACGTAGAATCAAACGTTTCATATGCAGAAAAGGCGATTGAGGCGCAGTGCGCGGCCTGGCGGGGCGAAAAGCGGGACATACCGCCGCTTTTGCTGTCCTGCCCGCTTACGGAGGAGCAAAACGGCTGGCTGCCTGAGTACAATTACAAGGAAATCCACTTCGACAGCGAAAAAATGCTTGCAAGCGAGCTGAGGAAGGTTCTGACGGCTGTCAACGGCGGCTATGGGGCGGTTCCGTCCGTGCGGGCGAACATGGGCTGCGGGATAATCCCATCCCTGTTCGGCATCCGGCAGTCGCTTTTTGAGGATAAAATGCCCTGGATGCTAGAGCACCTCAAAAAAG
>WREG01000063.1 GCA_009779455.1 Oscillospiraceae bacterium | reverse complement strand
CGTATTTGCCCACGATAAAACGGAAAGACGCGCTGCCTTCCTCTATCATCTCAATATCATGCAAAACGGTCGCGATTTCCTGTGCCCGGCCCACCGTAATGTACTCCAGCCCCACCCGCGGCACTACGCCGCCCTTTAACGCACCCATAAGGATATTCGCAATCCTTGCCGGAACCTGATTTGCCATAATCACAACATTTCCTTTACATTGTCATAAAAATATTTTCGAGCTGCTCTTTGTAATCCTCATATATTGCAATTTCATCGTCTAACAGATTGTCGCCGATATGATCCATAGCCTTTTCGTTGATCCCGTCAGCCAGCACCTCCGGCATGACGCCGTTATCGCCGGCGAATTGTTTTATATCTGTATTACCATGTAATATTATTGAAATCGCCTGTATTTCGGCAGCATTTAACGCCGCTTTAAAACCTTCCCAACTGTCGGAAGTTGATTCAGGCTTTATATCAATATGCTCCTTAGAAGCAACCGGATTTGACATAATTGTCACTTGTACATTGTGCATACCGTCTCGCAAGCGAGACGATATGCATTGCTCCTCGACGGTCAGAGCCTCCTGCGTAACCATCGCTTCCCGTCTTATCCTCGTAAGGGAGCCGTGGTCTACCGTTACAACGGTTTTGGTCGCTTCCCTGTAGAATTCAATGACCGCGCCATATATGATTTTATCAAGGGGCAGGCCAAGTTCCTTCATTTTCAGGAGCATCGTTTGGTCAAGCGTATTTATGTCGGCGGTAAGCTTATGCTTATATTTCACAACCTGCCTTAAAACGGCCTCCATCTGCTTAAATATATAGCCGATAAGCTTTTTATTGCCGTCCGACGTAATCATTGTGCTGAATGTCCATTCGTTATCCTTGCAGATATAGATTTCGTTTTCGGACAACACGACACGCCTGTCCGTTTGGTTTATATGCCCGTAAAAAAGCGCGTCCCTGAACGGCTGCCAATTGATTATTTTTTTCGTCGGGCGGAAAAGGGCGTTGTCGAGGTTGATACCGGCAGCGTCAAACTCCCGCCTGAGCCTGTCCATTACAAAATAAAAACAATCGGTTATCAATTTGCCTGTTTCATCCCTGAAAAAGGCGGATTTTTTGACATCATATTTGGATATGGCGCAGAATAAATCGAATTTTTCGGCGGAATCGGCCATTTTAGGGTAATAATCGGTGAGATTATGTTCCTCGGCAAAATCCTTAAATGACTGCGGCAGATTATAATAGACGTGATAATCCTTCAGCCATCTATAAACATACTTATTAATTGAATCGTCAAACGCTTTAACGGCGTTCCAAAAGGACACCAGCTTGTCCAGGCCGTCCTGTGGGCTTTCCGCGCCTACATTGTTCAATAATTCGTAAATATAGAGGAATATATAAGACAAAGATGTCTTTGCGACGCTGCCTTCCCGCACCTGCGTCCGCCATGTGAAATATGTCCTTAGCTGTTCATAGCTCATCACCTGATAAAAAGGGAAATATGATGAAAAAGGAGCCTGCTCCGTATAGCCGTCCGCAAAATCCTTCATGAACACGGCTTGCTTATAGAAAATTTTCGCGTTTTCACGCTGGGTGTTCCTGTCGTAAAATTTGGCGTGGTTTACAAGCGGCGAGCGGTATTGCCTCGATATATCCCTCATCTTTGAAAACAGATCGCGGATTTCATCTTTTGCGGGAGCTTCGATTTTTTGGGATTTCAATACAAATTTGCCTACGCCTTCTATATTCACGGGGTTTGAATCGTATTCTATTTCATAAAACAAACCGTCGGAGAGCGGTATTGCGTTATCGCCCTTCGGCGGCGGCGTAACAGATCCATCCGCCTGACCTTGCTGACGGACGGGGATTTTAAGCGGTTCATATTTTTTGTCAATTTCTTTTCGGCCCTGCGTTTCCTTGTTTGAAACTCGCATCTTAACCTTCATGAGCAGTTTTTCCACAGTATGACGCTCCATTCAATACGTATACCGTTCAGCGTTAAACACTGTTTAATGCCGAACGGTGTAATCAGCCGACGACTTTGCCGAATACCCTGAAATCGTCAAAATCCCGTATGGGAATGGGAGAATATTTCGGGTTCAATGATATCAGCCGGCCTTTTTCAAGTTTTTTCAAATAGGCTTCGTTGTTTAAGCAGAAAATGCCGATTTCGCCCTCATCCAAAGAAGGCTGCTCATGGACAAAGATAATCTGCCTGTCCACAAAGCGCGGCGTCATGCTGTCTCCGCTGACCTTTACCGCGTAGTCGGCCGAATCCGGCACAATGCCGTCAACCTCAATCATTTCGTAGCCGCCCCCGTCCAAAAAATTGCCGCTGCCCGCTGAAACAGGTATGTCGTACAGGCGCAGGGGCCTTTTCCCGTTGAACGCAAGCCCTATGTCTTTGACCCCGCATATATCGCAAAAAGCGAGGAAAGCGTCAACCGCAGGCTTCGAAACCCCGGTCTCCCACTTGCTTATAGTATATGTCTTAACGTCAAAGCCCTTTTGTTTTAAAAACCCCACCATTTGCGCACGGGAAATCCCAGCGTCCCCCCGGACCTTTGACAGCTTTTTTCCCAAGCTGTTTTTAACAGCTTTGATGTTCTCAACAGATTTGATGTTTTCAACAGCCTTGATGTTTTCGAAAAGCCCGCTCATTCTTATCACCGATTGATATTATACACCGTTTTACAAAAAAAGCAATAGAAAAATCGCAGAATCTGCAATATTTATCTTTTTGTAATGCAGCTTCTACAAAAACAGCACTGAAAAACCGACAGAACAAGCCGATTAATATTATATTTCGTTGAGCGCTTTGTTTTACAAAATTTCAAATTTATTCCTGTCAAACTTTATAAGCCCCTCGCCGCGCATCCTGCACAATTCAGCCGACATCGCGCTGCGGTCTACGCAGAGATACCGCGCAAGCTCCTCGCGGTTGAAAGGCACGGCAAATTTCTTTGCCATACCCCTTTGCGCGTCGAAAAAACACATCAGTTTTTCCCTTGTCGTGCGTTTCGAGAGTATATCGAGCTTTCGGTTCAGCATTAAGTTTTTGCGGGCTATCAGCTTCAGCATATTTTCTATAAGCCCCGCGTGGAACGGGCAGGCGGACCTGCATGACGTTATGACCCTTTTGTAGTCTATGAACAGAATTTCCGAATCCTCAGCCGCCTGTATGGTAACCGGGCTTTGGGATATGCCGGCGCAGGCGAAAACCTCGCCGAAAAGCTCGGGAACGGCAAGCTCGGCGATGATGGTATTGTTCCCGTCAAAATCTTCCCTTATGACCCTGACGCTTCCCGACAGGATCAGACCCACAAAATTAACGGTGTCGCCTGACAGCAGTATTATCTCATCTTTTTTGTAAAAAGCCGTCTTTGCCGACAGGCAAACAAGCATCCGCTCAAAATCACTGAAAGCGATCCCCTGAAACAGGGGGCTGCTTTTTACCGCCTCAAAAATCTTTTTCAAAAAAATCACCTTTTCGTTGTAAATACAACAGACAAGTTGTATTTATTGTAATATGATATTTTCAAGAAGTCAAGACGAAAGGGTGAAAAACTTATGAAAAGAAAGATAATTAAAATTGACGGAACCAAATGCGACGGATGCGGCCTGTGCGTTTCGGCCTGCAATGAAGGGGCGATAGGGCTCGTCGGAGGCAAAGCCAAACTGCTGCGGGACGATTATTGCGACGGCCTCGGGAACTGCCTGCCCGCATGCCCAACGGGAGCCATAAGCTTTGAGGCGCGGGAAGCGGCGGCATTCGACGAAGCCGCTGTGAATGCAAGCAAGGAAAACAAACAGCCGGACACCTTGGCCTGCGGCTGCCCCGGCACGCATTCAAAGGTTATCGAACGTGAAAGCCTCTGTGAACCGACGCAAGCGCAGGCGCAGGCGGTATCGGCAGAGACGCATCTTAACCAGTGGCCGGTGCAGATCAAGCTTGTGCCGCCGAACGCGGCGTATTTCAAAGATGCGGATTTGCTTGTCGCGGCTGACTGCGCGGCTTACGCATACGGCAATTTCCACAGCGAATACATGAAAAACCGCATAACCGTGATCGGCTGCCCCAAACTCGACAATGAGGACTACGCCGAAAAGCTGACCGCTATTTTAAAGATGAACGATATAAAATCCGTGACGGTCGCCCGGATGGTAGTCCCCTGCTGCTCCGGCATCGTAACCGCTGTCAAAACCGCGCTCCAAAGCTGCGGGAAAATGATACCGTGGCAGATCGCAACAATATCCACCGACGGAAAAATATTAGAAAATTAGGGAGGAAATCATCATGTCAATGTTTTGTTTTCAATGCGAGCAGACCGCGAGAGGTTCGGGCTGCACAACAGGCGGCGTATGCGGCAAAAAAGCCGATACAGCCAATCTTCAGGACGGGCTTACAGGGGAGCTTATCGGCCTCGCGAAGGCCGCGTATTGCACCACAACCGCCGAAAGTACCGATAAAGCCATAATCGACGGCCTGTTTGCCGCGGTAACCAACGTAAGCTTCGACGGCGAAGCCATACAGAGGCAGATTGACACGGTAAAAGCGGAAAAAGCAAAGCTCGCGCCGTCTTGCTTAAAAAGCGGCGCTTACGATATGTCGCGGCTTTGGGAGGGCAACGAGGATATCCGCTCTTTGAAATCGCTTCTGCTGTTCGGGCTGCGCGGCATGGCGGCTTACGCGCACCACGCTTACGCCCTCGGTAAAACCGATGAAACCGTCAACAGCTTTTTCTATAAGGGCTTGTCCGCGGTCGGCGAAGATATTCCCGCCGAAGAATTGCTGGCACTCGTAACGGAGCTTGGCGGAGTAAACCTGAGGTGTATGGAGCTTCTCGACGAGGCCAACACGGGCGCATACGGGGACCCCGTACCCATAAAGGTAAGCTGCAATATCGAACCCGGCCCGTTTATCGTTATTTCCGGCCATGACCTGCGCGACCTAAAATTGCTTTTGGAGCAGACGCGGGGCAAGGGCGTCAATATTTACACCCACAGCGAGATGCTCCCTGCCCACGGCTATCCCGAACTGAAAAAACACCCGCATTTGAAAGGCAATTTCGGCACGGCCTGGCAAAACCAGCAGAGCGAATTTGAAAATATCCCCGCGCCCGTACTGTTCACCACAAACTGCCTTATGCCCGTAAAACCGAGCTACTCCGACCGGGTATTCACGACTTCGGTAGTGTCCTATCCGGGTATGGCGCATATCGGCGGCGACAAAGATTTCACGCCCGTCATCAACAAAGCGCTGGCACTCGGCGGGTACAGGGAAGAACGCAAAATGACGGGGATCAACGGCGGGGATACGCTTACAACCGGTTTCGCGAAAAATACGGTGCTGTCCGCAGCCGACAAGGTGATTGACGCGGTGAAAACCGGGGCCGTCAGGCATTTCTTCCTTGTGGGCGGCTGCGACGGCGCGAAACCCGGCAGGAACTACTACACGGAATTTGTAAAGCAAACGCCGAAAGACACGATTATTCTGACCCTCGCCTGCGGAAAATACCGTTTCAACGACATTGACCTCGGCGAAATCGGCGGCCTGCCCCGCATCATGGATATGGGCCAGTGCAACGACGCGTACGGCGCGATAAAGGTAGCCTCCGCCCTGTCCGAAGCCTTCAACTGCGGCGTGAATGATTTGCCGCTGACTTTGGTGCTGTCATGGTATGAGCAAAAAGCGGTCTGCATCCTGCTGACGCTGCTTTCGCTCGGCATAAAGAACATATACATAGGACCGACCCTGCCCGCGTTCATATCGCCGAACATCCTGAACGTCCTTGTGGAAAAATTCGCTTTGACTCCCATATCCGCGCCGGAAGCGGATTTAAAGAAAATATTGGCGCCGGGGCTTTAAAAAATTCAAACGTATACAGCTTGTTCCTCTGTATAATAAGTGATTTTTGAAGCGATTCTTTCTGTAATAATCGGATAGCCGGTTTCCGTTTTTTTTATGGCCCTGTTATGCACTTTAAGGAAGCTTCTTTCCTCGCCCGATATAATGTCAGGCGAAATGCGCTTTATTGAGTCAACGGCACCGCGCAAAACATCATTGATCGCATTATAAAGCTCTTTCAGTTTATCTTCAGGTATCTTCCCGGCCAGCGAGTGCGGCGATATGCGGGCAGCCCAAAGGATCTCGTCAACATAGGCGTTGCCTATCCCCTTGACAACACTTTGGTCGATAAGGAACGCTTTTATATTGGCCCGCTGTTTTCCGCGAACGGCGCCGGAAAAATAATCAAAAGTAAACGCTTCATCAAAAGCGTCGGGCGCTTTGCCGGATACGGGCATATACTTTATGGTGCAAAGGCTCCCCTTATCGCTGAATACAACGGTGTCGCACTCAAAGCGCATAGAGAAAATTTTAAATTTGATTTCACTGGCCGCTTCTTCGGCAACGACGGAAATTTCCCCGTTTAGCATCAGGTGCGCGGCAATAACCCGGCGGTCGCCGAAATCAAAAAACAATTCCTTCCCCACGCGGTTGATACACGTCAAATCCCTGCCGACCAGGTCGTCGGTTAAAGTTTTCTTTGCGGCAAAAACCTTTTTAGGGTTGAATATTTCAAGCCCGACAAGCCGCTTTGAGGCCAGCCGGCCATAAACGTTAGTTTTAAACACCTCTAAATCAGGCAATTCCGGCATAAAAACCGCCATGCACCAAGCCTGCACAAATCGACCATGAAATCCGCATGGCGGTCGCGCCTACTTGGTTCCTTTCTTTTGTATTTTTCACGCTAATAAACTCCTATCTTTTTTTATTTCGGACCTTTATGCTATTCAAGCACCGCCCCGTCCGACACAGGTCCGACCAGCTTTGCGTACCTTGACAGCCAGCCCGTGCTGATATTCGGCTTCGGTGCCTGCCATTCGGCCCGGCGTTCCTCCAATACGGCTTCATCCACCAAAAGCTCCAGCGAACGTCCGCTTACGCTAAGTTTTATCATATCCCCATCCTCAACAAGGGCGATGGGGCCGCCCAGGGCCGCTTCGGGTGAGACGTGGCCTATCACCCCGCCGCGGGAAAGCCCGGAAAACCTGCCGTCGGTCACAAGGGCCACGTCCTTGTCCATGCCGAGGCCGCAGAGCAGGGCGGTCAGCACAAGCATCTCCTGCATACCCGGGCCGCCCCTGGGTCCTTCATAGCGTATCACAATCACGTCGCCGGGGACAATTTTGCCCATTATCAGCGAGCTGAAAGCCTGCTGGTGGCTGTTGTATACTTTTGCGGGACCCGTATGCTCGAACATCTCAGGGGCCACGCCCGCTACCTTTATAACCGCGCCCAGAGGGGCAAGATTGCCTTTTAACACCATTAACCCACCCTCGTTGGAGTACGGGTCGTCCATGGCATGTATCACGCTCTTGTCGATTATCTCCGTATCCTTCACGTTCTCCCAAAGGGTCTTGCCCGTAACCGTTTCGGACGCGCCGTCTATGATTTCAGCCTCAATCGCCTGTTTCAATACCCCCGAAACGCCACCCGCAACATCCAAATCCTGCATTAAATGGGTTCCAGACGGCGAAAGCTTCACTATATGGGGCGTCGTGCGGCTCAAGCGGTCAAAATCGTCGATATTGAACTTGAACCCGGCCTCATGAGCCAGCGCGGGCAGATGAAGAGCCGTGTTTGTGGAGCAGCCCAGCATCATATCGAGCTTTATGGCGTTCTCAAAGGAGGCTTCTGTGAGGATATCGGAGGGCTTTACGTCGTATTTCGCCAGTTCCACCGCCAGCATCCCCGAACGTTTGGCCATATGGTACCTTTTCGCGGAAACGGCGGGCACAGTACCCGTTCCCGGCAGGGAAAAGCCCAAAACCTCTGTCATGCAGGCCATCGAGTTGGCCGTGAACATGCCCTGGCACGAGCCGCAGCCGGGGCAGGCCTCCTCCTCGTATTCTATATAGGTTTCAAGGTCGAGGGTGCCGGCGATGGCCTTGCCCGCCGATTCCGCTATGTCCTGCACGTCAACGCGCTTTCCCTTATAGTTGCCCGCAAGCATGGGGCCGCCCGTCACGACGATTGTGGGTATGTCGATTCGAAGCGCGCCCATGAGCATACCGGGTATTATCTTGTCGCAGCCGCAGACCAGCACGATTGCGTCGCAGGTGTGGGCCTGCGCCATGGTTTCCACGCTGTCGGCTATCAGCTCGCGGCTTGGGAGGGAGTATTTCATGCCCAGATTGCCCATAACGATGCCGTCGCATATGCCTATGGTCGAAAAATCCACGGGCGTGCCGCCCGCCATCAAAATGCCTTCCCTGACGGCCGCGCCCACCTTGTCAAGGTTCGAGTGGCCGGGGAAAAAGTTTGAGTAGGAGTTGCACACGCCTATAAAAGGCCTGTAAATCTGCTCGTCGGTCAACCCCGCGCCTTTCATAAGGGCGCGGGAGCTTATTTTCGCCTCGCCGTTCTTCAAAACGTCGCTCCTGAAGTCGTCCAGCAGTTCTCTTTTCATTTTTATAATCCATCCTTTATAAATTTTTGCGAAGCACAAAATTTGCAGTTTGAAAGAATAGAGGCGTTTTACAAACGCGGCGTAATTTTTCAAACTTTCTCCTTTATGTGTTTATTTATCCCAATTTCAATTATATATATCATGCACGGTTTTGTCAAGAAAAAAGAAGATATAAAAAATCAAGACTGTTTTTTTAACTTAAAAAATGTTTTTTAGAATCATGAGATCAAAAGATGTTTAAATCCTTAAGTTGTTGACATTGCCTACGGAAATGAGCCTTGTAAAATAAGCTTTTACCAAAAAATGGGACAACTAAAAATAACCTTTCTTGATTTTTTTTGTTTTATCAAGTATAATTATTTAAAACCGATAAAATCTTAATATAAAAGTTGGTGCAAATTAATGATCCCCTTTGATTCAAGGGACGCAAAATATAAATCCCCTTTCGGCGCGGTATGCGAAGGGCAGCGCATACAATTTTCCGTCTGTTTGCCGGAGAGCGGCGCCGGCGCGGTCTTTTTGGCCGTAAAACGTGACGCTTGCCCGTTTGAATACCATAATATGAATAAAAATAATGACGGGTTTTGGTCTTTGGAATATGATGCGCCCGAAAAGGGGCTTTATTGGTACCGTTTTGAATTCGACGGCTCTGACGGCAGGCAAAAAATCACCCGCGTCAAAAACGGAGCGGGCGAAATAAACGAAAACGGCGGCGACTGGCAGCTGACGGTATATTCCGAAAGCTTTAAAACGCCCGATTGGATAAAAGGCGGGGTGATTTATCAGATTTTCCCCGACCGCTTCAATTTTTCCGGAGAAAAAAAGGATAGCATCCCCGCCGACAGGATATTGCGCCCCGATTGGGGCGGGATTCCCGAATACAGGCCCGCGCCAAACGGCAAAATCCTCAACAACGACTATTTTCAGGGGGATTTTAAGGGGATTACGGAAAAACTCCCCTATCTTTCGTCGCAGGGGGTCACCTGCATATATTTAAACCCGATTTTTGAGGCCCATTCCAACCACCGCTACGACACAGCCGACTACATGAAGCCCGACGGCCTGCTGGGTAGCCCGGAGGATTTCAAGCGGCTCTGCGAAGAAGCCCATGCGGCGGGCATT
>WREG01000062.1 GCA_009779455.1 Oscillospiraceae bacterium | reverse complement strand
GCTGCCTCGCCTCCGATAAAAAGTACGGCGGCCCCTCCGGCACGAACATCCGGTTCATCAACCAGGTGGCCGAAGCTGTCGAGGAATGGATAGGCGCGAACCAGCCCGGCAGGGTGATAAGTATCGCCACCTTCGCCTATCTCTATTCCGAGGACGCGCCTAAGGACGCTGAAGAGGTGATTGTCCCTCGCGGCAATGTCATCATCCGCCTTTGCTCCATCAACAGCTGCTTCAGCCACCCCCAGGAGACCTGCGGCAGCAGCAGACGGGGCGGACTGTTGGAGGACAACATATTCAATCGCTTTGAGGAACGGCCTTCCCCCTTCGGACGGAACGTAATCGAGTGGGGAAAGCTGTGCGCGACGGAAGGCGCGAAGCTGTATATTTGGGACTACACCACCAATTTCAATTTCTATCCCGCTATTTTCCCGAATATGCAGACATTCGCCGACAACTTCCAGTTTTACACCGAAAACAGCGTCAGAGGGACTTTCCAGCAGGGCTATAACGAAGGGAAAGGCGGCAAAAACGGTGAATTCGCGGAACTGCGCGTTTATCTGCTTGCAAAGCTCCTTTGGAATCCTTATTTGAATGCCGAACATATCATAAATGAATTTATGGAAGCCTATTACGGCGCGGCCGCCCCGCAGATCAAGGAATTTTTGGACGCGAGTACGAGGAAGGGCATTGACACCATCCACCAGAGCGCGTTCGGCCGCCCGGAGCAGTGGATTTACTTCACCCCCGTCGAATTACGGAATTTGAAAAAGCTTTTTGACAGAGCGGAAGAAAACGTCGCGGATGACCCCGCCGCTTTGGCGAATGTTAAGCTCACGCGCATAGCCCTTCGCTGCTACGAAGCCAATATGATGCAAGGCGATTTCTCGCTGTGCAACCCCTTCAGGCTGAAGAACAGCAAAGAGCTTTTCCACGATATTGTCATGTCCGGCATAGACGCGATGGGCGGTATGCCCATAGTGGAGCCGTATGACACATATATCTGGCTCCACCGCCCCTTCGACTGGGCCGGGATGGGCGCGTGGATAGACTTTATCGACATGGGCAAAGTGGTCCCGCTGGATCTGGCGGCGTACAGGGCGGAACACGCCGCGCCGTGACGGTGATTTCAATTAAATTGATTTTCATCTTGAAAAACCGCCGCCGTTGATATATAATATCAGCGGCGGATTTTTTAATTTTTGGAGGTATCATTATGAACTTTCGGTATAATACCGCCCCGTCATTTATGACGGTACCCTTTTGGGACGGGTATTATAATATATAATATCAAAAACCTTTTGATACCGCGCATTCTTGCTGCGGGGAAGGTTCATTTTGAAAAAGACGTTTAAAAACTGGCTGAAATTAGTCCCTAAATGGTTAAAAAATATAATGGAGCTGTGAAATTCATGCTGAACATAGTCTTAGTCGAACCTGAAATACCCCAGAATACGGGCAATATCGCCAGGACATGCTCCGCTACGGGCTCGCGGCTGCATCTTGTTGAGCCGATGGGCTTTAAGATTGACGACGCGAAGCTGAAACGCGCCGGGCTTGACTACTGGCATATGCTGGATATAAGTTATTACAGCTCGCTTGACGATTTTTTTGAAAAAAACAATGGTGGAAAAATTTTCTTTTTTTCCACCAAAGCAAAATATGTTTATACGGAAATTGATTATCCCGACGGCGCGTATCTCATGTTCGGGAAGGAGACGGCCGGCCTGCCTGAAAAGCTTTTATATGACAACTGCGAGACAACCGTCAGGCTGCCGATGATCGATGGGGCGCGGAGCCTGAACCTGTCCAACAGCGTTGCCGTTGCCGTTTATGAGGTTTTGCGGCAGCACGGGTTCCCCGGATTGTTGAAGCAGGGGAAGCTGAGATAAGCTTGCCGGGGAGGTCTAATATGTTTTTAATATAAATTTGCTGACGGAATCCAAAAGCCCGGTTTTGGACAGGTATACGAAAAATATGTAAAACCAGGCAGATGAAAAGACAAATATGCCGTTTATAATTTTTTTATTTTTTTCAATATATCCCGAAAAAATTTCGTTTCCTTTATAAACAAGAAGCAAAAGTGCGGCGCCTTGCGTTATAAAAGCGATATAAAGGTTGTAATACACCGATATCGTGCTGCTTTCAAAGAGGAGCGGCGGTAAAACATTTAAAACGGGCAAAGCCAGCAGCACACCGCAGCAGGCCTTTAGTTTATTGTGTTTTATTGCCGCTTTCACCAAAAGGAAATTTATCGGTATTATGAACGGTGAATTTACCGCCAAAAACAGCAGCGTATGTTTTATCGTTAACAGCGGGTTATAAAAAATGAGGTTTTTTGATTTAAAAGCTATGTAAATTATAGCGGCAAAGAAAAAGCAAAGAAGCAAAGGCATTATATAATCGCTGTATTTAAGCGATATGTTTTTAATCCTGCCGATTTTCCCGCAAGCTTCTGAGCCGCTGTTTTTTGCGGCTATATAACTCAGGGCGGCGCAGGGGGCTATAATGGGGGGGATGATAAGGAATATTGAGGACGGCAAAAGCGCGGCGCCTACGATAATAATCGGAAACGTTAAAACAGCATACCCGGAAATTGATAAAATACAGCATATTATCAACCCTAAAATTGCTGCAGGCAGCCATTCATTATAGCTTTGACAGTTTTTCATGATAAACAAGGCGTAAATTAAAAATAAAAGCAGAACCGAGATAAGACGCAGGAAAAGAGATATGATCCCTTCTCTTTTTTCAACCTCTTTTGTCATTTTCCCGGCGAAAAAGGAGGCCAGCAAATAAGAGGCAAAAATAACCGGCATAAAATATAAATTTAAATTTATGTAACGCTTGAAAAAGAAAAACTGAATACAAAAGAACAAAAAAAATGCAAATTCATATTTTAAATTCAACATTAAATTTTTAAACTTATCCATTGAACCCCCCCTCCCTTAATTTACATGCCTATTTGGAATATATTTATGACTGAAATTAAAACAAGCAATAAAATAATCAACAGCGGGTTTTTTATTATATTGCCGCATAATCGGCTTAAATTTGCGGTTACGCTTTTATTTTTGTCATAATAAAAATAAAACAACAGCAAAGATTGAGAAAAGACAAAATGCATACATACCCTGCCGGAATCAGAAGTAAGGAATACCAGCGGGATCAATGTCACCGCAAAAAGAGTACAGGAAAAATAATACAGTTTGGAAATGTTTCTTTTTTGCTTCTTAATGATTGATATCCAAAAACATATAAAAACTATTGACAGCAATGCCGTAAACAAAAAAAACAGCATATTGCTTTTTATTGTGCTTATTTCATATGTATATTTCAACACATTCCAAAAATAACTGCGGGACAGGTCAGGTACGTAATCGGTGGCGGAAAGATGGAAATAATAGCTGCCGTAATTGCGGTAAAAAAGATCTTCCTGAACCGGCAATTTAGCGAGGGCATATTCGTACAGTTCATCAACGCTGGTGTACTTAATCATTTTATAGGAAAAAAAAGTAAAATATATTGTTGATAAAAGAACCGAACCGGATGTAACGGCTGTTAAAAGAATATTGTTTTTTGAAGGTTTTTTAACCGTTTCATAAAGCAGCAATAAAAAGACGGCGCCGAACGCTAAAAAGATATAGCCTTCATTAATAAAAACCGCGCACAGGCAAAAAACGGGGATGAGCCATTTGAGTTTTTTATATCGCAGCGCGGCTACGGACAGCAAGGTTAGAATCAGCCAAAATATATCGTAATACCCGAAAAGCACATAAATTATATCCGTGAAATATATTTTGCATAAAAACAAAAAAGCGGCTAAGAATATAATAATTATTTTGTCCTCTTTTTCAGCTTTTTTTATAAGCCGCCCTAATAATAAAGCTAATAAACCGAATAAAAGCAGTACCGCGCACCACGCTATGTTTAAAATTAAATTTTCGGTATAATTATTCACAAACAAGCTTACAATGGAGCCTATGAACGCCTTGCTTACAAAGCCTATGCTGTAGTCCATTAAATAAAGGCTGAACACATATTTCCGCCCTGCCCCGCTTTTAGCGTGTTCAACGCATAACCCTAAGGCCAGCGCCCCGAATATGATTAATTCATATTTATAATTATTCCAAATTTTCTTTATCGCCATAGCCCTTATTATACACGAACAAAACGAGAAATTCAATACATTTAAATATAAATTTCCCGTTCCAAGGCAAAAGAATAGATAACGGCGGCGGCATCTATCCCGAAAACCTCTTTTACGGCCAGCTTATATACCGTAAGCTGGTTTCTATATCGTTCAGCCAGTTCCCCCGCCGAAACCGCCCGGTCGGTTTTATAATCGACAATCAGCACCTTGCCGTCTTTTACGCAGAAAAGGTCTATCATGCCCTGCAGCAGGATGTTTTCGTCATTGAAGCGCGGCGGGAGGCCGGGGTATACGCGGCCTGCGGGCAGCAGGAAGGCGAATTTTTTCTCCCTGTAGACTTCGTCCGCCGCAAATACGCTTTTACCCGTTTCGCTGCCGAAGAAAGCGGCGATTTTCCCGTAATCCAGCGCGTTTTCCTGCGCGGCGGTCAATTTCCCCTCCGCAAGCAGCCGTTTGCCTTCAGTTTCAGTGTCCCGCGCCGCTTTTTCGAAATCGCACAGCTGCATAAACAGATGGCAGGCATTTCCTCTTTCCGAAGGACTTAAACGTCCCGGGCTTAGGCCTCCTGCGCTCATAAAAGACGGCCGTTTTGACGCAAAATACTCAAAAGAAATCCCCGCTTCGGAAAGGTCGGACGCCGTCCTTTTCGCCAAAACGCAGGAAAGGGCTTCATAGGGGTATGTATATGAAGCGCGCTCATTTATAGTTTGCATTATGTCCGCGTCCGGTTCCGTTTTGCAGGCGGCTTCGTCTTGTATTCCGTCTTTTTCCCGCAGCTTCCCGTAAACAAATTTCATATTAAAATCCGCCTTTATAGGCTCCGGCGGGTTGAAATCAACATATTCGCGCAGCGCGGACGCGCCGGGGTGGCGTATAAAAGCCGAGGTCAGCCAGCCGGCAAAGCTGCTTTGTTTGAGCGCGGCAAACGGCTCAATCCCGCCTCTTGCTATATTTGAAAAATATTTTAATTCTTTTTCCGCGTTCCCGAAAACGACGGGCATTATAAGCTTTTCCTTCGCCCTTGTCATGGCGACGTACAGGACGCGCAGCTCCTCGGATTTCCCGCTTTTTTCAATGGCGATTTTCGACGCTGAGTAGGGGAGGGTAGTATATCTTTTAAGCTCGCTAAGTTCCTGCCGCATAAATCCAATCCCCGCTTCGGGGTGTATTATCATCGTCCCGCGGCGGTCGGAGCGGTTGAATTCCGACCCGCACCCCGCCAGAATGACCACGGGGAATTCAAGCCCCTTTGACTTGTGCATGGTCATAAGTTTCACGGCTCCTGAACTTTCCCGCGCGGGTTTTGCCGACGGCAGGCCGCCGCCCGCCGCTTCCAGGCTGTCGATATAGCGGATAAACCCCGGCAGCCCCATTGTCGAATTCGCCGTATACGCTTCCGCGTAATTTAACAGCAGGTTCAGGTTCGATTTACGCGAATTCGGGTTTTTCATGGCCATAACGGCAGGAAAATATCCCGTTTCGTAATAAAGCGCCTCGATAAGGGTATACACGTCCATAACGGCGGCTTTAAGCCGATAATTTTTCAGTTCGCCCAAAAAATCCCGCGCTTTCGCGAACCCGTTATCCGCGCTTTTCACGAGAGAAGCGTAAACAGAGCCTTGCCTGCTCTCCGCCCGTATTTCCGCGATTTCGTCTGTTGTAAAGCCGTAGACAGGAGACATAAGAGCGGTGAGCATTTCCACGTCCCGCGTGGGGTTGTCGATTATCTTTAAAAAGGCTGTAAACGCGCTTATTTCAGGCGCTTCAAAGAATGAGCCGCCCGCTGCGGCTTCGCAGGGTATGCCGCCGCGTTCAAAGGCTCCCGCGTATATGTCCGCCCTTGCGTTATTACGCATGAGTACGCAAAAATCGCCGTAATCCCTGCCGGATTTCACGTTTTCGCTGATGATGTCCGCTATGTATTCCGCCTCGTATAAAGTCCGCTCGTCAATATTAGTTTTAAACTCCGGTTCCAATACATGGAACTCGGCGCAGGGCTTGCCGTCCTCGCTGTTTTCGTTCTCCGCAAGCCCGCAGAACAGCTTTTCATCGTCCGAATATGCGATGTCCCCCAGCTTTTTCGACATAAGGCCCGAAAATACGAAATTTACCGCGTCCAAAATGCCTTTTTTGCTCCTAAAATTGCGGTTGAGGAAGATTTTTGCGGGGAACCGCCCCGTGTCGAAAAGGCTGAAGCTCTCGATTTTACTGACGAATAGCTTCGGGTTCGCCAGCCTGAATGCGTAAATGCTCTGCTTCACGTCACCGACCATGAAAATATTGCCCTCGTCCTTTGACAAAAGCTTATATAGGATATCCTGCGCCTCGTTGGTGTCCTGATATTCGTCCACCAGTATCTCGTCGAAGTTTTCCTGCAATTCAAGGGCTTTCGGGGATTTTGCCAATATATTTTCGTTATTTTCGCATAACAGTCTTATAGCCAAATGCAGCGTATCGCCGAACTCCAGCACATTTTCTTCCTTTTTCAGCTCCGACAGGTTTTTCTCGAACAGCTTCACAGCCCCGGCCAGCGCGGAAACCGCCCCCGACAGGGCTTTCATGTCGCCCTCATGCTCGGCCCGCGACGCGCAGAAAATTGACGGCAGTTCTTTTATGGCAGTTTTCGCCTGTTCCCGTAAAAATTGCAAATATTCTTTTTTATTAATATCAACGCCGCGCACCCCTGACAATCGAAGCGCGGGATATTTCGCGCTTTTTTCGCGCATAGCGTCCCAATCCCCCGTTTCAAGCAGGCGCAAAAATTCTTTTATAAACACGCCGTCGGACAAAAAGGCGTCCCCGTAGGATTTCTTGAAATCCGGGTCGCCCTCAATGATTTCCAAAGCCTTTGAAACGCATCTGCCCGCGTATTCCAGCGCGCCCGTTGCGTAATCGATGATAACCCGTCCCCAGCCTGTTTTTTCGGCGGGTTCTTCGGATTTATACATATTTTCAGCTTCGTCAAGCCATATTTCGGGGAAAGGGTAGGAGCGTGAATACCGCGAGAGCGCCCGTATGGCCTCCGCCAGCGGCTTGTCGTCCCTGCCTTTTATAAGCAGCCCGGACAGTTCCGCAAAATTTTCACCCTGCGAGGAATACATATCTTCCAGCGTGAGCCGCATGGCTTTTTCGGCCATAATATCCAGATCCGCGCCGCTGACAATGGCAAAATCCGGCTCTATCGAAAGGCCGTAAAAATTCTCCCGCAGAAGGTTTATCAAAAACTTGTCTACGGTCATGATGTTTGCCTTGTAAAGGCTGGCCCGGATTTTTGAGATACGCGCATTCCCCGGGTTCCCCTTGATCAAGGCAGACAGCGCGCTATAGATTTTCTGCTTCATCTCGCCCGCCGCCGCGTTTGTGAATGTGACTATCAACAACCGTTCCGGCGGTACGGGGTTATCCGCGTCCGTCAGTTTCTTGACGGCGCGTTCGGTCAGGACGGCGGTCTTGCCCGACCCCGCCGCCGCCGAAAGCAAAAGCGTCCCGCCCCGCGCATTTATTGCGTCGGATTGTTCTTTTGTCCAGTTTTTTTCGCTCAAAATATTATGAACCGCCCCTACGGATTTTTAATCAGTATACACCAACAAAAACAAAATATCAACCGTTTCCCCTAAGAAACATATAGGGACGGTTCTCAAGTGAGGTTAAAATCAGAACCGAAATGAAGTTGCTGCCGGCGGTTTGCACAAAGCCCGTAGGGCGCGACGCCCCCGGCGCGCCGTCTTACGGTAACATCTGGCCTAAAAACGGCGCGCCGGGGGCGTCGCGCCCTACAGGGATGCTCTTAAACACACGAGGACAAAACACAAGGGGACAGTTCTCTCGAAACACACGGGGACTGAACCCGCGTGTTTCGCGTTTTTTGATGTGAAAAAAAGATAAATTTTTATTGACATTATAAAATAAAAATTGTATAAGAAACACACGGGGACGGTTCTCACGTGCGGCTAAAATCAAAACCGAAATGAAGTTGCTGCCGGCGGTTTGCACAAAGCCCGTAGGGCGCGACGCCCCCGGCGCGCCGTCTTACGGTAACATCTGACCTAAAAACGGCGCGCCGGGGGCGTCGCGCCCTACAGGGATGCTCTTAAACACACGAGGACAAAATACAAGGGGACAGTTCTCTCGGAACACACGGGGACGGTTCTCTCGCGAGGTTAAAATCAACAACTATTGACTTAAAATGACGACACAAGAAAACCTTCCATGTGTTTTGGCGTCGAATTGTTCTTTAGTCCAGTTCTTCAAGCAAATCAAACACCTCATCATCCCGAATCTTGGGTATTTCCCGGGAAACGCGCCTCTCGGAATTGCCGCAGACGGCCTTATATTCGCAGTAGTCGCAGGTTTTGTAACAGTCTGACGGTTCTCTTGTGTTGCCCATGATAAAGCGAATATGTCTTAATATGTCAACCACACACGAAAATCGACCCAGTGTGTTTCCTGCCAAAAATCATTTCAAATTTTGCTTGTAATTTCTTAAAATGTGTAGTATAATATTGGTACAGGGAAAGGTGGCGGCGCGTTGAAAAAATTAAAAATATATATTGATACAAGTGCAATAGGATATTTAGACGAACACGAAAGCCCCAACGATATGAAAGCTATGCTTGCACTATGGGACAACATAGAAAAGTCAAAATATGATGTGATTATTTCGGAATTGACATTCATTGAATTAAAGGACAATAAAAACACAGAAAAGGTAAATACGCTTTTAGGCTATGTTGCCCAAATAGAATACGAAACAATCGGCATTACGGCAGAAGCAGAGCATATCGCAAGCCTTGTAAAGAAAAACGAGTTGCTTGTATCTGATAAGCACCACAATGACCGCCTGCATATCGGCTGCGCGTTTGTTGCGGGGTGTGATATCATTGTTTCAATGAATTTCAAGCATTTGGTAAATGTTAAGACAATTAGGGGCGTTAGAGCAATTTCAAATATAGAGGGCTATAAAAATATTGATATAATTCAGCCTGCGGCTTTGGTTGAAGAGGAAGGGGCAGATTGATATGACTTTCACAGAAACAAACAGAATTATACGAGAAGAGCAATCAATAAAGATGTCTGCTATGACATTGAAAGAGAAAAGCGACTACGTTTCGAGCGGCGCAAAACAAATACAAATGAAGATTGAGGAAATGAAAAAAAAGGCGGTTCGCACCCAATAATCAACGGCTTTTTTGTCTTAACCTTGGTGTACCCAGAGGGGATTTGGTTTTCACATTAACCATCCCCTTGTGTTTAAAATGACCCCTAAACCGCCTCTACGGGCGGTTTTTATTTTTTATGTTTTTATGTGTCCCCGTCAAGCAATTTATATACCTCATCATCCCGAATCTTGGGTATTTCCCGGGAAACCCGCCTCTCGGAATTGCCGCATACGGCCTTATATTCGCAGTAGTCGCAGGTTTTGTATTCGTCGTTTTGCGAGGGTACGGCCTCGATATTGCCCGCATATAAATTTTCCGCCATGGCTTCAAGGGTT
>WREG01000061.1 GCA_009779455.1 Oscillospiraceae bacterium | reverse complement strand
ATGAGAATTCGGACCATTTCCTGCTGAACATAGCGAACTGGCCCGGGACTGATTACGCGGTGAACAAGGCGTATTGGGAAAAGGTCGACGAGTATTTCGCGGTGTATATGCCTTTTTAGCGGGCAGTGGTCAGTGGTTAGTGTTTAGAAAATGAAAAAAGGGGGTGTATTTATGAGTTTTCAAGAATTCCTGTATGTTCTTTTATCGCCTTTTATGCAGATTATAGGGTTTTTTATGGATTTGTTTGGCGGTGGTTGGGCAGATAATCCATGGCCTCGTTAAAGGAATAAACACACGGGGACGGTACGAAACCGTCCTGTAGGTTGCAAAAACCTGATCCGAACGATTTTTAAATCCAAAAAGTAAAAAAGAGCCAAAGTCAAGTGACACAAAATCACAAGATTTTGGCTCTCGGTCTTAAAAACAGTAAAAATGTTTTTGGGCGCATCAGAAAAAACTCATTGCGATAGGCAATAAACGGTTTAGAAAAATTAAATTTGTCAGGCGGCCTTGTCATAATCATGGTACAGGCCGCCCAATATTGTGCATATTTCTAAATATCAAATTAAACACTTGCCTTTAAAGTCTAGAAAGTAAAAATCATCCAAATGCATTGTACCAATTTATAACCTTTTCTAAAAGGCAAATTCAAATTTAAACCTATTAATAAAAGCTATCAAACGTTGAAAATTCTGCGCTTGATGGCCCTAAAGTTTTTTTGTCCTTAGCGGGCGTCGTCGGAGGGATTAAAACAAATCAAAATGGAAAGGCTGTCGCGTTTGGCGGCCTTTCTTTTGCTATCTTTTTGTCGTCGGCTCTATAACCGGGATTTCCGGCTCCGTCGGCGGTTCCGGCCAAGGTTCCGGGTTGGGTTCAGGCTCCGGATCCGGGACATATGAAGCATCGGGGATGTATAATATTATCAGCGTTCCCGGCGCGGCGGAGGAACCGGCCCGCACAGACTGGTTGCATACTTTATTTTCAAAGCCCGGCACATACTCCGCGCTTGCGAAAGCTATGTTGAATTGCCTCATATGCCCTCCGGCACGCACCTGTTCCTCCGTTTTGCCCGTAAAATCGGGGACGGCCAGCGAACCCGTGACGGGGCGGTATGTAAGGGTTACGACCGTTTTTTCAGGCACTTCCTTTCCCGCAGGGATATCCTGCTTCCATATCTCGCCCGGCAGCCGCCCATTATTTTCTTCAGCCGTAAATACGGGGATAAGGTTCGCCTGCTCGCACAGCCTTATGGCTTCCTCTATCGTGACCGCGTTCTCATAAGTTGCGTTTGCGGGGGCGACAAAATCCGGCACATAACAGTTAAACCCCAGCGACACGATTATATTTATCACCGCGTCTATGGCGGCGTTCGCGTTTTCGATGTCCTGATGTATAATCGTGCCTTTCGGCGCGGGGTTTTGGGTGCTTACGGTTTTGACCGTTATTTTAGCGCCCATGCCAATAAGTTCCGCGGCCCACTCGTTTATGGCGGACTCCGATTGGCCTGTGAACGAGGGGACGGCGACGGTGTTGCCCAGTGAATATTTAAGCTCGACTATGTCCTCCGGGTTATATACCGTCCCCTTGCCCTTGCTTTGGGATATAAAGTCCCCCGCCTTTTTCGAGGCCGAATACGCGTCGGCTATGATAACGTTTATACCCGCCTCAGCCGCTTTTGCGGAGGCAGCTTCTTTTGAAAGCCCCGAAAAGTCGGGCATTATTATCTTTTTGCCTTTGGATACGGTGACGGTCAGCTCGTCGCCTTTCTGCATTGTCTGCTCGGCCTTGACGCTTTGGTCATATACGACCCCGTCGGGGTATGAGTCGCTGTATTCCTTTACGACAATAAGCGTTATGCCCTTCTCGTCGGCGAAGGCTCTGCACGCTTCCTCCGTGCCGCCCTTGAAATCGGGCACTTTGACGGCGGCGGCCTCCTCGGGGCCTTTTGAAACGATAATATATATGGGCGTGTCGCGCCGCACCTCATTGACGACCGTATTGTCGTTTATCTCGAACCGTATAACCTTCCCGACGGCGATTTTATCGTTGCTTTCTGTAGTGATCCGCACCTTTGACATGAACCTTTCGCCCGACCATTTCTCGACCTCCTCGCGGGTCATGTTCATAAAATCGGGTAAAGGGTATGTCCTTGACATATCGTGACCCTTAGAAATTTCCAAGGTTATGATATCACCTTTTTTAACTTTGGCGTTAGGCGGCGTACCCTGTGAAATAACGCAGTTTTCGTCGATTTCATCGTTGAAAACAGGTTCGGGCTTCAATATGATTTTATTGTTCTGCTCGAACCAGGCCTGAACCTCCGTCATCTTCCAGCTAGTAAAGTCAGGAACCTTTACAGATGGATTTTTAAGGACGAATATAAGGCCGATGAGCGAAACGACGATTATAGCGGTAAAAACGCCCGCGAATATCATCCGTCTCCGCTGTTCCATAGCCCTTATCCGCGCCCGTTCCTCCATGCCGTCCTTTTTGGGCGGTTTGAACTCGCTTTTTTGCTCATAGCGGAGAGGCGCGGCGGATTCCCCTCCGCCGTTTTCGTTTTTATTTTCATTTTCGCGTTTCAGCACGGCGGCAGGGGCGGCTTTTTCCCTTGAGGCTGACGTTTCACGTTCTTCCGCTATTGTTTCCTGCTTTTTTTTGTAATTTTTAATGAATTCGCTGTCGTCCATTTTTAACAACACCTTTTTTATATAAATATTATACCGTGGAAACCCGCCCCTACGGTGATAAATCTTAATTCGTAATATCCTGCTTTTTGAACACCAGCGCCGCCAGCCCCGTAAACATAACGGAAAGCCCAAACAGCAAAATTATGCCGTAGGTCAGGTTGAGCGCCGTTCCCCAATAACCGCCGTAACCCATCCCCAAACCGTAGGAAAGCCGGCTGACGGCTGAAATCATCGGATAAAAGCCCGATGAATAATAATCCTGAGTGAAAAATGAATATAAGTTCAAATACGGCAGGGGGGTGTAGGCAAACCAGCCGAAGCCCGCCCTGTAGGAGGTCATCGACATGGTGATAAGGCTGCCGACGTAGCATACGACGGGGGTTATTACCGAAACGGCGATATTTTTTATCAAAACCGACAGCATGAACGCCGCGCTGAGGGCGAAAACGACCGTCACCGCGCAGGCCAGCATCTTAGGCGTGTAATAAGCTAAAAAGCTTAATTCCCCGGCGGCTGTATAAACGGGGTATGTAAGATCCCGGAACCCTTTGAAAACCCCGTTCGCTATCATGTTCAGAAAACATCCGCCTATGTAAACGGAAAGGCTTAAGGCGAGGGCGGAAAAATATTTCGAGAACAGTATTTTCATCCTTGATTTCGGGGTTATCAGCAAAAGCCGCACCGTGCCGAACTGGAATTCGCTGGCCATCAGCCAGCCGCCGAGAAGCACGGCGAAAATGGCGGCGATAACCGAAAACATAAGGAAATCCTGCGTGTTCTGACGCGCCCCGTCATACACGAACTTCATGTCGGGCTTGCCCGATTCTATGGATTTTTTCGCCACTTCGATATTATTTTGATATTCAGCTTTTTCCTTTTCAACGTGCTTTAAATAATCCTGATAACTGCCGTATTCCCGCCCGTAGTAATAAAATTCCTGCATAAACTCCTCTTCGGGTATTATGTGAAAATATGCGACGTTGCTCCAATTGTTTTCTATGTCCCAAATGGCGTTGTTTTGCCAGGAGCCGTCGTTTTCCATTATATTTTTATCTTTGCGGTATTCGAGCAGGGGTATTGTTATTTCCTCCACATATTTTAGCTGCCTTTTTATATCTTCTAAATAATAATTATTATAGTATTCTTCATTTTCAGGTTGCTCAATTATTTCTTTTTCAATCCTTGCTTTTTCCTCATAAAGCGATTGCATCGCGCGTTGTTCGGCCTTAATCCGGAGGTCAAGATAAGCGGGGTAATCCGAATTTTTTATAATACTGTCAATTATATTTAAAACTCCGTCAATTTTTTTTATTTTTTCCGCTTTTTGTTCTGAGGTAAGATTCGCGTAATCGGAATTGAAATAGTGGCTTATACTTGTGAAAACGGATCTGATATTTTCAATATTCCCGTCATATTCTAATATATATTTCGAGTATAGCAAGCCTGTATTATCATAATTAAAGTCTTCATCCGGTTCGTCAAATAATAAATATGTATAACTGCCCGTTGCTACGTCGCAGCGGAAGTCCCATTCCTTGATATACCGCGATGCGTCAGCATAAAATTTAAGGCCTAAATCGAAAATTTCCGAAGCGATACGCGCTGTTTCAGGTGTTTCGGCGTATTTTTCCGCGTTATATTTTGCGTTTGATATATCTAATATGTAATAATAAAATGGGTTCGATTCATTTATCTTTACTCCGTCCGCTTCTAATTCGTCACCGTAATTATAAACATAAAAGAATTCCGTATAATTTTCAGTAGGATATACCGGTTCCTTTGTATCAGGGTCGGTATACTCCGGCTCGTAAGAAGGAACCGACGCGGCCGCCGTAGTTTTGACCGGGGGGTAATACGCGTTCATAACTACCGTATAGGGGGCGTCATAATAAACCCCGTCGTAACCGGCCGCGTAAACTTCAGGTTCGTCATATTTTTTGTTTACCAGCTTGCCCACCGCCGGGGACACAACATTGGTAAAAACGGGCAACAGGACGCCCAGCGATAAAACCAGCGCCCCGATAACCGTCAGGAACCTCGATTTAAGGATATTCCTGACCTCAAGCCATATTAATTTTATGAAATCCACAAAAACCAACCCCTAATTAGTAATGTCCTGCTTCCTGAATATGACCACCGTCAATATCACGAAGGCCGCGGCGAGGCCGAGCATCAGCGGTATCCCGTAGGTCAGGCTGAGCGGCGCGCCGTTCGCGATCATTTGCTGTATCACCGTATACGAGTTGGACGGCATGAAGAACCTTGATATGTCCACATAAGGCACGGGGGTGTAGGCGATCCAGTAAAAGCGCTGGTTATAAGCGGCCACTTGCATCAGGATAGTGCAGCCGATGTAGCATACAACGAGAAGTATGACCGAAACGGCGATGTTCTTTATAACGGCCGACAGCATGAAAGCGATGCTGAAGGCGAATATAACGGGTATCGTACAGGCTAAGAGCTTGGGGGCGTAATATGCGAAAAAGTTTACGGAGCCGGTCACGGTATAGTTCGGGTACGTGAAATCCTTAAAGCCTTTAAAAGCGCCGTTTGTGATAAGGTTTATCATGCTTCCGGCTATAAATATGCCGATGCACACCAAAAGGGCGGAGGCGTATTTTGAAAACAGTATTTTCATCCTTGTCTTAGGCCTTATCATCAAAAGCCTTATGGTGCCGAGCTGGAATTCGCTGGCCAAAGACCATCCGCCCGCGAGTATCGCGAAAATAGCGACAAATATGGAATATATAAGGAAGGTGTTCGTGTCCAGCCGCGCCCCGTCGTAAACAAATTTCATGTCCGGCTTTTCTTCGTCCAGGGATTTTTTTGCGACGGTAATATTATTTTGGAAGTTGTCGATCTTTTTTTGCTGCAGCTTGACATATTTTTGGTACGAGCCGTATTCCCGCATATTCCAGTAAGCTTCCCTCATAAAATCTTCCTCGGACATGATTTTCGTACTGCCAAGCTCCCTCTGGTTGTTCTCTATGTCGTTTATCGCATAATTTTGCCAGTCCGGGGTGTTTGGCAGTATGTTTTTTTCGCCCCGGTATTCAAGCATGGGGATTGTTATATTCTCTACCTCTTTGATCTGCTTTTTGATGTTTTCTATCTCCCAGCCGATTTGTTCCTCCATATACGGGTCGTCTATTATAAGCTGCTCCTGCGCGGCCAGCTGTTCTTTAAGCTGCTCGATCTCCATGCCGGCGTTTTCTATGCCTAATTTTATGTATAACCCGAAATCGGCGTTTGCGATTATAGTGTTGATGTTTTTCAGGTAATCATCGATTTTTTGAATTTCCCCGGCGCGCTTTTCGGGGGTTATGCCGATAAACATCTTCTCAAAAACGCCTTCTTCATAAAAATTATAGGCGTAGCATATGTTCATAGCCGCCTTTTTAAGGTTTTCGTAGTCGCCGCCCTCATATTCATATATATATTTTATGACAAGCTTGTCAACGGGCGTGATGTTAGAGATGAGATATCCTCCCCACCCGTAATACCCGCCGTATGATGCCCCGATCGCGACGGAATAGCGGTAATCGTCATAGGTTTTGATATACCGCGCGGCGTTTGAGTAAAAATTGATTTGCAAGCCCAGCATATCCATCATGAAGCGGTTCACGGCGGGGGATTCCATATAAAAATTCTCGACATCGTTTTGCCTGGTTATCAAATCGGAAACGTTCCAATATAAAGGGTTTTCGCTGTCAATAGCAACGTCGCCCACAATTATCGGGTCCTGATTGTAGCCGCCGTAATAACCGTCGTAATAAGGCTTTGAGTACGAGTATGAGCTGTACATTATTGCGGGCATAGTTACGGCGACGTCCGTATCCGAATATTTATTTTCGTTCCTTTTCTCGATAAACTTTGATATCGCGGGGGATACCACATTAGTAAATACCGGCAGCAACAATCCGAGGGATAAAACGAATATCCCGATGACAAGCAGGAACTTCGATTTCAAAAGGTTCTTTATCTCAATTCCGATCAGTTTAATAAAATCCATAATGCTTTACCTTTCTTTATTGTTTTAAATACAGGAAGTCAAGATGCCGTACCCTACAATTTTCGGTTCCGGCCACTAACCACTAATCACTGACCGCCGCTCACTGTATTTGCGTCTTTGTCCCCGTTGTAATGGATATAAAATCCTGCTCCAGCGTCCTGTGCTGGCGGTTCACGGCGTAAATGCCGATCCCCATGCCCACAAGGGTTTTCGTGATTTCGGGTATTTCGTCCATTTTCATGATAAGGCTGACGCCGTTCGGGGAAATGTCGCAGTTCGTACCCAAATCCTTGAAATATTTGTATACGGCTTCGTTGCTGTCGGTTATGAACACATATTGCTGGATGTCGTCGCCTTCCTGGTCCTGCAGCTCGTCTATGCTCTTTTCGCCGATTATGACGCCGTTGTCCACTATATATATCCTTGTGCATATCTGCTCCATTTCGGAGAGCAGGTGGCTTGAAATAAATACGCCCACGCCGGAATTTTTCGCGAGGTCTTTTAAGAGGTCGCGGAATTCCTTTATTCCAATGGGGTCGAGGCCGTTTGTCGGCTCGTCCAATACCAGCAGCGGGGGCATATGCAGCAGCGCCTGCGCGAGACCCACCCTCTGCCTCATGCCCAGCGAATAGGATTTCACCTTGTCGTCTATCCGCTCGGACATTTTAACCATATTTACCGCCGTCCCTATGTTGGCGACGGCTTCTTTCCCGTGCATGGCGGCGAAATATTTAAGGTTGTCCCGTCCCGTCATGCGCTTGTAAAGATCGGGGTTTTCAATGATTCCTCCGACGTTTTTCATGGCGTTTTCAAAGTCGGTCCTTACGTCGTGGCCGCATACGTAGATATTGCCCTTTGTAATCGAAAAAAGCCCCATTATCATTTTAATGGTTGTGGTTTTTCCCGCTCCGTTCGGGCCCAAAAAACCCACAATCTCGCCGGAGTTCACCGTCATTGATATATCGTCCAGAATAGTCCGCTTTTTTATTGTCTTAGTAACGCCTTCAATTCTTAAAAGCTCCAAATTCTATCATCCTTTTATTTGAAATTTTATTCCTATGTAATTACATGATAAAATAATACCACAAAGTGTTGCGATAAACAAGTAAAAATTATATAAGAAGTTATTAAGATTTGGTTAAGATTTTAATTTTTGTTTATATGATATATAAACAAGCGGGGATTAAGTGTAAAACGCCGTATTTGCCGCCCGCCCCTTGACATTGTATAAAAGCAGGGATAAAATCATATAGCGTCAAATATTGCAAGGAGCCATAATTATGTCAAACAGAAAAAACATATTAATATCCGTTATTTTATCTTGCGCGCTTATATTGACAATGACGCCCTTTCCCGGAATGATAACGTCTTACGCGTCTGGCACCGATTATGCGGCCAGGGTGATATATGTCTGCGAAAAAAACACATATACGGACGGGATTACGCAGGATGAGCTTGAAAACACGGAATTTTATGCAGTCAGGGAAGCGCCGGAAGATGAAAAAGAAGGGTTATGCCGATTTATCAGATGGGAAACCGATAATGATGAAGAATTATATCCCGGGGACAATATAAAAACAGACATAATAATATCAAAAGGCGGCACATTGACGCTGTATGCCGTTTGGGAGGCGCACGACTGGGGCGGCATAATGTTTTCCGGGGCGACGGTATACGGGGACAGCCTTTATAGCAAAAAATGCGCTATATGCGAAAGCGTGCAATATATAATCTGGCATTTTTGGGGCGATGAGGAGGGGGAAAGCGCGGGGTGCGAAAATAACGGGTATAAAACAAAGTTTTGCGTCAACTGCGGCGAAGAAGACCTTGCAAACAGGGAGGATTACCCCGCTTTGGGCCATTCATGGGGCGATTGGGCGGTTGAAAAAGCGGCTTCCGAAACCGAAAACGGGTCGGAAGCGCGGGAATGCGCCGGATGCGGAGGCAGGGAAAGCAGGGAAATACCTATATTGCCTACGAAGCCCGCTGCGGAAACGTCCACGTCGACGACGGCGCCCTCGCCAACCGAAACGACCTCAGCGCCCGCAACGGCGGCGGCAAAGGCGACGGCCCCGACCCCGGCGTCAACGGCGAAACCTCCTGCAACGAAATCCCCGCTCATAACAACAGCTCCGCAAATCACAACATCCCTGCCGGAAACAGTACAGCAGCCGACAACGAAAACCGCGGCCGTTTCAACAACTGCGCCGTCAGTAACCACCGCGGCTGAAGCGGCAGTCCCAACGGCAACAACATTGCATCCGTCTGCAACAGTTTCAGAGGACGCAAAAACGCCGGAGGATACAACTCCCCCGGGCAATACCGCTGATATTCTTATAGAAAACGAAATGTTTTATGTTGAAGGCGAAAATGTCTATATGCCCGCGGGGGTAAATAAAAATGATTTCATAAACGGCATAAATTTAAATGAAAACGAAGAGATTAAAGTGTTTTATGCAAATAAGGACGGCGGGTTTGAGGAGCTTCCCGAAGAAAGCCTCATAGGCACGGGGATGTCCGTAAAACTTATAGCCGGCGGGACGGAAAAGGCTGTGTTTACGGCCGTTATACCGGGCGACGCCGACGGCGACGGGCTGGCTGACGCGGGCGACGCAAGACTGATATTGCGGCACTGCGCCATGCTCGGCAATTTGGGGGGAGCGTATTTCAAAGCCGCCGATTTGTCGAAATCGGGCGAAATTACGGCCGCGTACGCGAGAACGGTATTGCGCTTTTGCGCGGGCCTGACGGACACATTAATATAAAAAAACCAAGATTATGGCGCGGAGTCTTAAATAATGGAACAGGTCCTTCGTTTTAGGCGGCAGATGCCAAACTCATTTGAACTCTTTTGACGCCGCGTTTATGGAGGACGAGCGGAAAGTGATTTTTTTGATCGGCATTTTGTCTTTGAGAAGCGCATGGAAAAGCTCGCAGAGGTTCTCGCAGGTAGAAACCTTTTTTGTGACGACGATTCTGTATTCAGGGTATGACCAGGCAAGCTCATGCTCTATTTTTTTTAGGGGGACGCAATGCTCCGGGTCGTTGATGATGCCTTCTTTTTCGTAAACCGCGAGAACCGCGTCAAGAAGCGGGTCGCCTTCCTGGAACAGTGTCGCGTGGTGGAAGTGGTCGCAGACCTCCCAGGCTATTTTCATCCCCTCTTTGCATGGGTGCGCGAAGCCGGTTACAGGGTCTACGTCATCTTCAAGCTCAATGGTCAAAAGCCCCGAATGCCCGTGAAGATGTTTTGCTT
>WREG01000060.1 GCA_009779455.1 Oscillospiraceae bacterium | reverse complement strand
TCAAAGGGAACAGGCAGCGCAGCGTCTTGGTCCAGGCGGTGTTCCGCAGCAATTTCCTGCTTTACGGACTGCCCGTGGCGGAAAGGATAAGCGGCGCTGAGGGCGCGGGGGTCGTGTCGATGCTGCTGGCGATGATAATCCCCCTTTTCAACTTTTTCGCGGTATTCACGCTGGAATTCTTTTCTGACAAAAACGGAAAAGGCAAAAAATTCAACATGAAGCCGATATTTTTGGAAATATTGAAAAACCCGCTTATAATAGCGGCGGCGGCGGGGATATTATTGGCGCTTTTTAAAGTTAAGCTCCCCGTTTTCCTGTCCGCGCCCATAGGCGACCTGGCGAAATGCGCCACGCCCATAGCGCTTTTATCGCTGGGGATGCAGTTTGACTTCAAAAAGGTTAACACGAACAAAACCTATCTGATGATGGGGACGGCGGGACGGTTGATTGTAGTCCCGGCCCTCGCCCTGGCCGCCGCCGTTTTTCGGGGAATAGGGGGCGCGGAGCTGACGGCCCTGCTGTCCCTTTTCGCGTCCCCCGCAGCGGTGACAAGCTACATAATGGCCCACGAAGCGGGCGCGGACAGCGATTTGGCGGGGCAGCTGGTTGTCGCGACGACGATTTTCTCGTCCGTAACCGTGTTCTGCTTTGTGTTTGTGTTGCATTCGTTGAGTTTGATATAATAACGGGAGGTGGGGTATGAGCAGGGGAACGAAGGCACAAAAGGAAGCTGAAAAAATCATCTTACCGGAGGAAATGCAAATTGAGATGATGAAATTCTTTTTAAGGACTTCAATCCCACGCAAGAAAAAACTGGAACAAGAACGCCTGTCAAAATTAAATGACGGGAGCGGTTCATAATGGAAACGGCGATTTATTGCAGGGTCAGCACGGACGTTCACGCCCGCTAAGGACAAAAAATATGGGCAATAAAAAAAGGCGGAACCGCCTGACTGGTTTATCAGTTTTGCGCGGTTCCGCATGATTCTCTATTCATTCTGCTCGATTGAGGCGGGCAGCCTGCCGACGTAGTTGTAGACGAACTCCACCGATTGCCGCTTTTCGCGGTTTCCCCGGATGTAGACAGGCTCGCCGACTATGATTTTCTCGATGAACTCGCGGGCTATCTCGGCGGTCAGCTCCTCTATGTTTTTGTAGGAACGTATAAGCTTTATGAACTTTTCCGCGCCGTCAGTCTGCTCATTTGCTTGCCCTATCGCCGTTTCAAGCCCCGCCGCCTTTGCCCGCAAACCGCCCTGCTCGGCCTCGAACCCCGCGAGCATGGTGGCGAACCGCCCGTCGCTGAGTTTCCCCTCCACGTTGTCCTCGTAGGTTCTGCTGATTATGCGGTCGAGGGCGGCGATCCTGTTCTTCGCCTTCGCAAGCTCGCCCTGCGCTTTTTTAAAGGCTTTCTCGCCGTCCTTGCCGGTATAATAAAAAAATAATTTTATCGTTAAATTTTTTATATACAGATGTTTTTGGGCGCTGGAAATTTACGATTATGTTTCCAGCGCCAATTTTCTGCTCAAATTCCGAAACTCGCGGGCGGCTTCGTTGATATAATGCTTCGCGTATGCCGCACGCTCACGCTCATTGTCTTTTTCACTTGCGCCGAACTCACCCATAGGCCATATATCGCACAGGCTCCGGAAACGGTTTGAGCCAGCCGTTTTCCGAAGCCTTTTTGTTCAATGCTTTCTTTAAGCCAAAGCGGCAAGCGCCTTATCAGCTTCTTTCAGCTTTTCGATAATCCGGATGCCCTGCGGGCACTTGCTTTCGCACGCGCCGCATCCGGCGCATTCGCCCACGGGCCTGCCGGCGTTTTCCTTCTCGCCGATTTCCCCGTACATGCGCTTGGCATGGCCGCTCAGCCCATATACGTTGTGGTAGGTATACGCCTCGAACACGCGCGGGATTTTGATGCCCCGCGGGCAGGGCATGCAGTAGTCGCAGCCCGTGCAGTACAGGTCCGACAGCTTTTTCATATCTTCCATCGCGGCGTCCGCGCCCGCGAAGTCTTTTTCGCCCATCGGCTCCGCCTGCGCGGTTTCGAGATTTTTTTCAACCGTGTCCATTGAAGTCATGCCCGACAAAGCGCAGGACACGTTCGGGTTGCCGAGCACGAAGCGCAGCGCGAGCTCATATGTGGCGACGGGTTCCTTCTCTTTGACGATCCCCCGCGAAAGCTTTGTGGAGGGCGCAGACAGCCTCCCCCCCGCGACAGGCCCCATCGCAACCACGCCCAGGCCTTTTTGCGCGAGATACGCGATCGCTTCCTCGTTGGAGCGGTCGAGCAGATTATATTGCAGTAGCACGGATGAAAAAATTTCGCCCTGCTCGATGAGATACTGCATATCCTTCGGGTCGCCGTGGAACGAAAAGCTCATGTGCCGGATCAGCCCTTCGTCCAAGGCTTTTCGCGCTTCCCCCAGCAAGCCCAGCGGCTTGATTTTTTCATTCATGTCGTTTTTGTCGATGCCGTGGAAGTGATAAAAATCAATATAGGGCGTATCCAGCCGCTCCAGCTGTATTTCGAGGGTTTTCCTGAAATCCCCCGTTTTTTCCACCCTGCCCAGCGGCAGCTTGGTCGCAACCATGATTTGATCGCGCCGCATATGTTTTATAACCCTGCCGAGGGTATACTGGCTGTTTTCGTTGCAGTAGCCGAAAGCCGTGTCGAAATAATTGACGCCTGCCTCGTAGGCTCTGAGGAGCATGGGGATGGCCTTCCCCTCGTCGATGCGCCATTTGCCGTCCTCTTCGTATTCAGGCAGCCGCATACAGCCGAAACCGAGCGCCGATATCATTTTCCCCGTATTGCCGAATTGCCGGTATTGCATTTTCCAAACCTCCATTTTTTATAATTACAATGCTTTGATTTTACCATATAGTTGGCTCGCGGTCAAGTTCTTATGATTTGTTTTGGAATACGAAATAGCCTATTGACCTTTGCTTTATACTGTTTTATAATTGTAAATATGTGAACCGAATCTCACACTGAAAGGAATAACCGGTTATGACCTGCCGTGAAATTATAACAAAACGCCTGAATCACGAGGGCACGGAAATCACGCCTTATTCTATCCACATTGAGCCGGAGCTTCATCAGGCCCTTTGCGAATATTCCAAACGGAAGCCCCGCGCAAATCAGAGCTGAGATATTCCGGCTCCATAACCTGTTTATGCAGGACGGCGGATATGTTTTGTCGCCCGCGAAACCCCTTCCCGGCGGGATGGACATTAAAAAGGCCGTGGCTGTCGTGGAAACCTTTGCGGAATTGGGTTAAATATTAGACTTCTTCGGGAATTAAACGCGAACGGATAAAAGACCGTTTTCGCCGCCGAGATTTAATTTCCGAGGAAGTCTATTATTATTTAACGCTTAAATACGCCTCAAAATAGCGCAGGCCAAGCTCATAAAGGGCCTCGCGGCTGAAATGGATGGTGTCGTCTTTATTGCCGCCGGGAGCCTGGGCGTTGGATTTCAGGCCGTCGATCCCGACAAAGGCGCTTTTGCCGATTGAGGCGCACACCGCGCGGGTTGCCGTTATGACAGGGGCGCTGTGAGCTTCGTCTAAAAGCCGCCATTGCTCCACTAAATTACCCGCGATAAAGGGCAGCCCGGGCATTTTGCAATGTTCGCGCACGCCTTATTATAAGACCAAAGGAGAAATTACATGAAATTCTTTAAACACATCGGCGGCGCGTTCCATACCCGCCCGGGCGCATACATTTTTTACATAATGGCGGCCGCCGCTTTCACTTTTTTTTACAGTTCGAAATGGGCTTACGGCTGGATCGCGGATATTTACCCTTTGGGCAGCTCGTTTGTCCCGGTTTTTTTCTGCGCAAATTTCAATATTTGATTTTTTACAATTAAATTTATACCCTTTTGGGTGTAGCCGAAAAATTTGAAATAAGATAGCCTATCATATAACAATAAAAAGAGAAGGAGCAAATATTTTGCGTATTGCCATTTGCGAAGACGAAAAAGCCGAAGCTGAAAAGCTTGCGGAAGAAATTAAAAATTGGGCGGGTGCAAAAAAGATTGCAGTTGATATCCGCTGTTATGGCAACTCCGAAGCATTTTTAATGGTTTGGCCGGATATTGCTTTCGATTTAATATTCATAGATATAAAGTTGGGGAATATGGACGGGATGGGATTAGCCGAGCATATCCGAAAAACGGATCAGGATATAATGATCGCCTTCTATACAAAGTTTAAAAAATATACTTTAAGAGGTTACGATGTTGGCGCATTGCATTACCTGATTAAGCCTGTTGCAGCATCTAAAATTATACTTGTTTTAGATAAAGCGTATGCTGTTTTGCAATCCCGCTACAAAGAATTCCTTGTGGTTCCGTCCGATATAGGTTGTCATAAATTGTCATGTAGCGATATTTATTATATCTCTATGTTTGCGCATAATGCAGAGATACACGCAACGGATGTAAAATACGTTATAAGAAAGCCCGCAAAGGAATTGCTCACACTGCTGCCTGCTCATTTTTTACAGTGCCACCGGTCATGTATCGTTAACCTTTTCAAAGTGGACTGTTTATACAAAGAGTCAATGGTTTTATGTAACGGCGAAAACCTTACGGTCAGCCGCAGCAACATAAAAAAGGTAAAAGACGCCTTTCTGCGTTTGTCTTGGGGAGGGGGATTAGAGTGAAAAACATAAAAGAAGGAGGCCGTGTTGATATGGGCTGTGCATACAGCATTTTGATTCGATTGTCGAAAAATATCAGGGGCATATTATGCACAACCACTTAAGGTAGCCCCTAAAAACCTCAACTTTTGAGGTTCAGACATACGTTTAAAAATTCGATGTTTGATTTTATTAAAACAGAGTAAATAGGGGCGGCCTTGACAACACATATGAAACCCGCGCAGCGCTTCCGCTTATTAAAGCGAAAGAAGCATCATGCATCTTTGAAAAAACTGCAAATAAAACAAGGCTAATAAATATCAACGGGGAATGCCAATATTTGGCATTCCCCGTTTTTTGATTTATGGGGGCTTCTCTGCGCATACGGCAATATTGGTCTTGCAATTCGTGCCATAAAAAACACCACTTGAGTAAAAATGCAACAAAAATATTTAATGGTATGATATACTTCAAAAAAATTATGAAAAGAGGACAAGAAAATGAAAAAAGTGGTCAAAGGCCTGTCATTGTTTTTAATGGCTGCATTATTGGTGCAGGTAGCCGCACCGGCTGTTTTCGGCATCGGCGGCGGTGACGGCGAAGTTACCGTCCCGATTCTGGATGACGGGAACGGGATAGCTTGCGATGAATTCGATTTTTCTGAACCTCCTGGATACAACAAGGAAGAAACGGAGCTGTCGCCAATAGTCGGTGAGGATTCGTCCTTACGAAACGACGCGAATACGCGGCATTACCGCCTTGAAAACGGCACTTATGTTGCCGCTTCGTACAGCTCCCCCGTAAATTATGAGGAAGACGGGGTATGGAAAGACATTGACAACACTTTGTCCCTTTCAAACGAGCGTCTGAGCGCTACAGGGAAAGCGGCATATGCGCCGAACGCGAACGCGTTCCCCGTGAGCATCCCTCAGGATTTTGCGGGCGGGCAGAAGATCACCCTTGAAAACAAGGGCCATGCCGTCGGCTTCGGCGTCAGCGCGAACAATGCGGATGTTTCCCTGCAAAGCGAAGCGGTGCTGACGGACGTGGAAGCGCTTCCTTCGGCTGCGCTTTCGGCTGACAGTATTGCGGCGGAAGATGCGGAAATTCCGGACGGGAACCTCACGAAGGCCGAAAGGATAAAAAAACAGAACGGCGAAATAATGAAGCTCGACAATCAGGAATCTGCCGTAGTGTACAAAGACGTATTGCCCGGCACGGATTTTGAATATATTTTGTCCTCCACAGGCCTGAAAGAAAATATCGTAGTTAACTATGCACAAAATAGCTATATATACAACTTTGACATTGATTTGGCGGGATTGGTTCCCGTGCCGCAGGAAAGCGGTTCTATTTGGCTTGTTGAGGAAAACAACGTAGAAGAGCCTGTCTTTATCCTCCCTGCGCCGTATATGTACGATGCGGGCGGCGAAGAATGTTTCGACGCTGCTATGAAGATAGAGGGCGGAACACTAACCGTTGAGGCCGACGCGAATTGGATAAACGATGCGGAAAGGGTTTGGCCGGTTTGCATTGACCCTTCGATCTTTGTGCTAAATGATTCAGCAACGGTTCAGGATACTTATGTGAATTCATCCTGGCTCGCCCCGAACGCGAACTATTCGGGCAGCGCCAATTTATATGCCGGGAAAAGGACCACGGGTTCGGTTGACAGGACATATATAAAATTTATGCTGCCGTCCCTGCCTGCCGACAGGCTCATCACATACGCCCAGTTCACCCTTAAGGAATGGAACCCGCTTTCACACTACCCCATACTTATTTATGACTGTTCGTATTATTATAGTAATTGGGCGCATAGTGCAATCTCATGGAACAACCAGCCGTTGTCAAAGAACGACAACGGGCTGAAAACCCAGGCTAATTTGCCGATGATAACCGACACTGCCGGCCTTATGCCCGGTGACGCGTATTATGACATCAACATTACGGAAGAGGTTGAGCGCTGGTACCAGAGCGGCAAAAACGGGTTGGCGATAACCTCGGTTGACGAGACAAAATCCGGGCAGATAGAGATGCATTCGTCAAGGACTTCCAATGCCAACAAAAGGCCCGCCCTGATGGTCTATTACGTGAATACAAAAGAGCTTGACGATTTATACACCCGCGAAACGATTGACCTGGGCCGTTCGGGGGCTGTTACGGTAAACCAGCTGAACGGACGGATGGCTTATGCCCACAGCGACCTTAGCATGAACGGCAACCGTATGCCCATAAGCATTTCCCATATTTTCAGGCCGACCGCGGCGAACGACGGCGGCAAACAGGCCAATATGTATTTCGGCAACGGCTTTAACCTGAACATCGTTGAGAAAATACGGGAAATAGAAAACACGGAATCAATATATAATGATGGCTACCGCTATGAATACATAACGAGCGCAGGTTCCTCATATTATTTCCTAAGCTCGGCTGTCGCAAATAAATTTGTTTACGAATACAGCGTAAACGACCCGGGCAGCTCGACCCAGGTCAGCTATTCAAGCTGGTTTATCACTAAAAGCTTCAACACGCTCACGATGGAGGATAATCAGGGCAACAAAAAAGTATTTATCAACGTGCTTGTGTCCGAGCCGCAGATAAGCCGCCTTATTAAAATTGAGGACGCAAACGGGAACGAGCAGAATATTAACTATTCAAGCGGGAAAATAACGAGTGTAACGGACGGCGCAGGGAGGCAAGCGAAGCTTTACTATGACGCGAATGGCTATTTGACGGAGATGAGGGACCCGTCCAAAAGGATGACAAATTTTTATTACTCTTTCGGCGGCAACAATTTGACAGGCATAATATACCCCGACGGGAAATATACGGATTTCACCTATTCAAGCTGCGGCATTGCAAATATAACGACGGCCGACGGGTTCAAATTATACATTACCCCCGACGCGTCCGACCCCCTCAAAGCAGGCAAGGCGGAATATTATAGCAGGACCCTCGTCGGTTCAAGCATGAGGGAAAAACTGAATGACCTTACGCTCACGTACAAGACCGGGCATACCGTTGTCAAGGACATATTCGGCAACGAAACCACCTATTATTTCGATATAATGGGCAGGACCGTCAGCGTGAAGGACCGGGAGGGCAAGGTCAGCACCACGAATTACAACACGGCCGGGGCAAATCCTAAAAATATCCACAACACGGTCGATTATTCGGTCCCGCAGCAGGCCATAATCAACAATCTGGCGAAAAACCACAGCTTTGAGGCGAGCAATGCTGACTGGACCGCGCATGTCAGCACGCTGACAGGCCTCATAGGCGGGAGCATCTCTTATGTTACCGGGGACGCGCAAAGCGGCAGCCGCTATTTGAAAATTTCGGATTCGATGGGGCTGAAACATTATGCGACACAATCAGTAGCGGTTGAAGTCGGGCAGACATATACTTTGTCGGCATATGTAAAAATTCCGTCGCCGTTGATTTACGCAGCAAACGGGGCATATTTAAAAGCTGAGGGCGCATGCAGCGATTATATAAAAATGAGCAATGACTGGACACGCTATTCCGTCACATTTACGGCGGCTTCTGCAAGCGCGACAATAGAGCTTGGTCTTGATGGTTCATATAACGGTTCAGTATATTTCGACGCGGTGCAGCTTGAAAAAAGTGACGTCGCCAACCGCTATAACCTGCTTGACAACCCCAATTTCGACTATGCCGACGGGAGCGGCTACCCGGCCCCGTGGACAAGGGCGAATATGGCGCCGGGCGACAAGGTGCAGGGCGGCAGGATGAAGGCGGCGGGGAGCCTTGCCGATTCAAAATACCTGCACCAGACCGTAAACGTCAGCGCGAAAGCGGGCGAAACCGTTTTCTTCGCCGCGTCCGCCGAAAGCGACACGGCAAACAACCAGCTTGACGAATACGGCAGGTTCTGGGGCGTTATACTGGTATTGACGTATGCCGACAACACAACGAAGAACGTTTCGGTGCCGTTCATAAGGAACGTGAAATGCCCGCAGGCCGCGTCGGCGGCGTTCGTACTCCCAAAGGACTGCAAGAGCATAAAATACTGCCTGACATATTACAAACAGACAGGCAATGTGTATTTTGACAATGCCGCACTGTATGTCGGCGGCAGCGGCTCTGTCAACACGTATAACGGCAACGGCAGGCTCACGGGCGTGAAAAGCGGCACGGGCGGCTCCGTGGAGTACGCCTACAACGGCGCTCTGACAGATATAGTGAAAGTGACGGAAAAATACGAAACCAACACCGTAAGCGAGACGGATTTCACCTATGACGCCGGCCACAACCTCACAAGCGCGACCACGCTTGACGGCATAAAGACGGAATATTTCTATGATGTGCAGGACCCGCTAGACGCTTCCACCTATGGCATGGTTACCTCGACCAAAGTCACGGGCAAGGACGGCGTCACAAAGACCGAAAGCTCCGTCACATACACTAATGACTACAATTACGCCATTTCCCGGACCGACGCGAGGGGCGAGACGGTTACGTATAGCGTTGACACCACAAAGGGGCTGCTGATGTCCGCGGCCGACCCCAAGGGCAACGTGCGGTCGTACACATACGACCCGGACACGGACTTCAGGCTCTCGTCGAGCGGCGAAATGGACGCCAACAATCCCGTCGCGACGGAATTCGAGTACGAGACGTGGGAAGGCGACCTGCTCAAAAGCATAACGCGCAACAGCACCGTCTACGCCTATAACTACGACGATTTCGGCCGGGTCGCGTCAACGCAGGTCGGCAGCCAGGTTTTGGCGGCGAACAGCTTCAACGCCAAAAAATACGGCGACACCAACAACAACCTGAGCCGCGTGGACTACGCCAACGGGGACTGGTACGAGCCCGTCTATGATTCGCTTGACAGATTGGCCGGGCGGGTGTATAATGGCGTCGAGAAGTACAGGTATACATATAACGCCAACAATCAGGTCGGCAGGATAACGGACCTTGAAAACGGGATATCCTGGACCCCTGAATACGATTTCGCGGGGCGCATGACGGAGCTTGCGGGTTCTGACGGCACGAGCTTCAAGGTGCATTACGACGGGAAAGGCTTCGCCGACAGCCTGATCCTGGCGAAAAACGGCGTTATCCAGTCCGCAAATATGTATTCCTATGACGCCGTGAGCAACCTTTTGAATGAGGTGCGGCTCGTTTCGATGGGCAACGGCACGGTCGGATTTGCCTATGACGACCTGAACCGCGTTACCGGCACGTCGCACACCATGAAATCCACCGCCCAAAACGTCAAGTTCAACACGGATTTCAGCTATAACCAGTACGGAAGCAATGAAACCTCGCAGGTCGGGCAGATTGATTAT
>WREG01000059.1 GCA_009779455.1 Oscillospiraceae bacterium | reverse complement strand
TGTTTGATTTATGTTTATATATTATTGCCGATTCGTAAACAATATATTAACGGGCGAGGGTATGAGTAAAATTCTCTCTTTTATGCAAATTTATATATATTGACGCATATTGGCGGTTGTGATACAATGCAGAAGTTGCCGCGTCTGCGGCCATCAGTATAATCAATTATAAGCGGAAAAATAAGCAAAGGGGAAGATATTGATTATGAAGGCAAATATTAGCCCGCAGTTATGCAAAGGTTGCCTGTTTTGTGTGCGTTTTTGCCCAAAAAAAATTATAGAGATGGGAAATGTCCGCAACAAAAAAGGGCATTTTACCCCTTTTGTTGCGGATGAAGCCAAGTGTACAGCCTGTGCCGTCTGCGCCACGGTATGCCCGGAAGGGGCGATAGAAATAATTGAGAGTTAAAAAAAGGAAGAGTTAAAATGTCAGTATTTATGAAAGGCAACGAGGCCATAGCCGAAGCGGCGGTCAGGGCCGGATGCCGTTTTTTCGCGGGTTATCCGATAACGCCGCAGAATGAGATACCCGAATACCTCTCATGGCGGCTGCCGGAGGCGGGCGGAACCTTTATTCAGGGCGAAAGCGAGGTCGCGTCCATAAATATGGTCTACGGCGCCGCCGCAATGGGAGTCCGCGCCATGACAAGCTCGTCGGGCCCCGGCATAAGCCTTAAATCCGAAGGCATATCCTATATGTCCAGCACAAAGCTGCCCGCCCTTATAGTGAATATAAGCCGCGGCGGACCGGGCCTCGGCTCCATACAGCCAGCTCAATCCGATTATTTGCAGGCGACAAAAGCGCTGGGCCACGGGGGCTTCCGCATGATGGCGTTCGCGCCCGCTTCGGTGCAGGAAGCGGCGGATCTCGCCTATATATCCTTTGATTACGCGGAGCGCGACAGAAACCCCGTTTTGCTTATAGCCGACGGCTGCTTGGGGGCGATTATGGAAAAAATCGAACTGCCCCCCATGAAAGAGACGGACGAAGAAGCCACAAAAAAGTGGAGCTTATCAAGGCAGCCGGGTGAAAAACGCGCCGCGAGGGCTTTGACGCCGATTTATCCCGAACTGCTTCTCGAAAACGAAAACAAAATGAGGGGCGTTCTGACGAAACAATGGGAAGCGAACGATGTGATGGTCGAGGAATTTTTGCTGGAGGACGCGGAATATGTGGCGGTGGCATACGGAATAGCGGCAAGGGTGGTTAAAGAAGCCGTTTTGGCCTTGCGGGCCGAAGGCCATAAAATCGGCGCGATCCGTCCGATAACCCTGTTCCCGTTCCCGAAAAACAGCTTGCGAAACCTTGATTACGGCAGGGTCAAGGGTATTATAGACATAGAAATGGCTTTGCCCGCCCAAATGCGCGACGATATTGAGCTTGAGGTGCGCGGCAGGGCTCCCGTACACGAATACGGGCGATCGGGTGGCATTTTGCTTGACGACGAGGGAGTTTATACTGCGGTCAGGAAAATAATTGAAAATTCTCAACTCTCAACTCTCAATTAAATTTAAGCATTACGAACAGGAGAAATCTTCTTATGGATAAAACATATAAGCGTCCCGACGCTATAATGCCGATACCGAGCGGTTTTTGCCCGGGCTGCCTCCACGCTACGGCTATAAAGCTTATAGCTGAGGTAGTGGGCGAGCTTGGGCAAAATGATAACGCCCTGCATGTTCTGCCGGTAGGCTGCTCGGCCCTGAACCTTTTATATTGGAAAGGCGACATGATAGGCGCCGCCCACGGAAGGGCCCCTGCCGTCGCAACGGGAATAAAGCGCTGCCGCCCGGAAAGGCTGGTGTTCGCCTATCAGGGCGACGGGGATCTGGCGGCCATAGGCCTGGCGGAAATCATAGCGGCGGCGGCGAGGGGCGAAAAGTTCACGGTTATTTTCGCCAATAACTCAACATACGGAATGACCGGCGGGCAGATGGCCCCGACCACGCTGATAGGGCAGAAATCCACAACGTCGGTTTACGGGCGCGACGTTGCCGATACGGGCTATCCGATGAAAATGTGCGAGCTGATATCGACCCTTGAAGCGCCCGTATACGTGGCTCGTTTCGCGCTGAATACCCCGAAAGGGATAAATTCGGCGAAAAAAGGCATAAAAAAAGCTTTTGAGCTGCAGCTGGCAGGGGCGGGCTTCACATTCGTGGAATTGCTGACGAACTGCCCGACAAACTGGAGGCTAAGCCCGCTCGGCAGCCTTGATTATATGGAAAGCAATACGGTTCCGTACTTTAAACCGGGAGTATATAAAGAAGCTGTCTGATTATTCATTAAAAAAAGAAAGGTGAATATATTGAAGAATACTGTATTAATATCCGGCTCCGGCGGCCAGGGGGTCGTCAGCGCGGGGATAATCCTGGCGGAAAGCGTTGCGGAAAGCGCGTCCGGGACCTGCCTGCCGGAATACGGCCCCGAACAGCGCGGCGGGGCGGCCAAATGCTCCGTTGTTATAAGCGACGGGGAAATAATCTCGCCTCTGCCCGGCAAATATATGAATTTTATCGCCATGAACGAGCAGTCGCATAAAAAATATATAAAACAGATAAAAGACGGCGGGCTCAGGGTTTTCAACTCCAACCGCATAACAGGCATACCGGCCGACGATAAGACGATACTCGTCCCCGCCGATGATATCGCGGCGGAAGCGGGCAACCCCAAAACCGCCAACATAGCCATGCTCGGCGCTTTTATCAAAGCGACGGGGATCGTCAGCGAGGATAATTTTGTCAAAACGCTGAAGAAAAAATTCGCGGGGAAAAGCGCGGAGATACTTGACATGAACATTTTTGCCTTTAAGAAGGGGTTAAATTTGTAGGGTACGGTTTTCACGCCGTCCCGCATTTCAGTTTAAATAAAAATAGCCGAAAGGAGATTAAAACAATGGGAAAATATTCATTTGACAACACAATAGGGGAGCTTCTTGACATCCCGGAGACAAGGGCGCTTGCGGAAGAGCTTTGCCCCGAGGTATTCGAACATCCTATGCTCGAAATCGGAAAGGCTTTTACCATTAACGCGGCGCTTCCGTTTATTGAAAATCTCGCGTCCGAGGAAAGAATAGAAAATTTCAGAAAAAGGCTTGAGGAGCTGTAAGTTTTATGCGAAGTCTTTTAATCGGCCCCGGAGCCATAGGCGGCTCGGCGGCGGCTCTTATTATCGAAGCGGGTTTTCAGCTTGATATTGTTTGCAAGAGTGAAGAAACAAAAGAAAAATTAAAAAATAAAGGTTTTAGGCTTACGGGCGTTAAGGGCGAGCATAATGTAGAGATGAACGCGTTTTCAGCCGTTGATCAGCTGGAGGGCTTTTACGATGTTGTCATAATCTCGACAAAAATCGGCGCGATGCCGGGTCTGGCGGAACAAATCCTGCCTTATATAAAAGAGGATTCCGTCGTGCTGGCGATGCAAAACGGCATATGCATCCCCCTGCTTGCGGAGGCCGTGGGCGAAAACCGCGCCGCGGGGTGCATGATAGGCTACGGCGCTACTTTAAAAGGGCCGGGGGAAGCCGAAATGACATCGTTGGGAAGAATGGCCGTCGGTTTTGCAAAAGGCGGCAAAACGCCTCAGATCGAGCATTTATGCACCATGCTGAACGCGGTTCTGCCCACCGTTATATCGGATGATATTTATGCCGACCTGTTTTCAAAGCTCATCATGAACTCCTGCATAACCGCCCTCGGCGCCGTTACCGGGGAGACTTTAGGGAACATGCTGGGCGACATCCGCGCCCGGAACCTCTTTTTAAAGACCGCCCGCGAGGGCATCGCCGTCGCGAAGGCGATGGGGATTGACGTGCCGCCTTTTTCGCCCGTATTAAACTACAAGCTTCTTACTTTAAGCGAAGCGGAGTTTTATAATTCCATAGTTAAAACGGCTTTTAGGGTTATCGGCCTTTTAAAGTATAAAAATGTAAAAGCGTCTTTCCTTCAGTCCCTTGAAAGGGGCGAAAAAACCGAGGTCGGGATTGTCAACGGCTTTATCGCGAAAAAAGGCGCGGAACTGTCGGTGCCAACCCCCGCCAACGCGAAATTGACGGCAATGATCCATGAAATCGAGGACAAAAAAAGGGAAATCAGCATGGACAACCTTTCCGGGCTGATTTTCTAGCAGAAACTTAAAACAAATCTTTTGCCGTCAATTCGACAAGAGGTTTATTTTAATCGAAAAAACGGCGCAACGGGCTTTTGCCCGCGGTTAAATCGAAAGCCCTGCCAGCCCGCGTTAACATTTTTCAAACAAACATCAAACAATTCGCAAACATCATCTTATTATAATAAATATTAAAACCGAATGAGGCAATAAGTTTGAAAAACTTTGAACATATTATTGTTTTTCAAACCGGAAGTTTTGTCCTTTCATTCTATACAGACAAAACGTTCCGCCTCGCTGCGAAAGGATAGCAATATTTATTATGATGAAAAATGTGCGGCATTTAATGTCAAGGGAAAAGATAATAGCCAATATGACAAGCGAGTCGTGGGAAACGATCCCCCACACCGCTTATACATATAACGCTGACGTCACATTGCTCATGGAGGAGCTTAAATCCCTCAACAATTCAAAAAAGGGCGAAAAAATCACAATAAACACCCTGGTGCTGAAGCTTATCTGCGAGGGCCTGAAGGCCGCGCCGGAAATGAACGCCCATATCGACTTCAACAGGCGGCTCGCAAAAGGCAAAGTAACCGAGTTTGAGGAGATAAGCATTACCATGCCCATGCTTTGCATGGACGGCGAAATGATGACAATCAAAATGGCTGACTTCGGGAACAAAAGCCTTGACGGGATGACGGCTTACATCAACGACGTAAACCGCCGCATGGAAAAGACGCATTTTGACACGGTTTTGTATGACGTGGCGATGGACTATTCGCTGAGGGGCCTTAAAAAAGGTCGGTTTATGAAGCTTATATATAGGCTTATAAGCGGCTACACCGGCAAAACAAAAATAGAAAGGCTTCGGGGGAAGAGGAAAAAGGCTTATAAAAGCATCCCTGATTCGGACAGGCTGACCTTTAACGATGTAAAGCAGGGCACGATTACGGTCACGAACGTAGGTTCATTATGGAAGGGTCAGCGCGGGCATCTGAATTTAATCGAAATCATACCGCCCCAGGTTTGCGCCATAGGCGTGGGCGCGGTTCAGGACAGCCCCGCAGTCATAACGGGCGCGGGCGGGAAAAAAGAAACTGCCCCGGGAAAATCATTGCCGCTGTGCATATGCATAGACCACAGGGCTCTGGATTTTGACAAGGTCATACCGTTTATGAAAAAGTTCGATGCAATATGCGAAAACCCAAAGATTATCCATGCCTGGGTAAATTAACATAAAAGGAAGAGAAAATATGCAGGATTATCAAAACTGTTATGAGTATTGGCTTGAAAAAACAAAAATTCACGGGGACTACCATTGCTGCGAGCACTGGGGAAAGAAGGTTTTAAAATCTGAATTTTTAGGGCAGGTCGACCGTTTCGCGTCATATGCCCAAGAAGAGCTTCATTTGAAGCGGGGCGACGTATACACGATATTTTTGCCTACTTTGATCCACAGCTTTGTCGCATTTTACGCGCTTAATAAAATCGGGGTGATTATAAATTTTATACATCCGCTTATGCCGCCCGATCAGGTAAAAAAGCTTATGCTTGACGTGAAATCAAAAGGCATCATGGTGTTTGACGTGATTGTCAGGCCGTACATAGCCATTATCAACGAGATGGGACTGCCTTGTATCGTATGCTCGTCCTCGGATTTCGCGGGGCCTTTGCAGGCGGCGGGAATGAAAATCGTTGAAAACACGGCATTCATTTACACGCGTAAAATCAAACGCCGCGATTCATATAAAAACGCCGTGACAAAATACGCCCCCGGCAAGGGGCTTGAGAACAACGGGGGGGACGTAGCCGTATACCTCAACGGCGGCGGCACTACCGGGGAAAGCAAGACCATCAAGCTTACCAATTTCGCCATCAATGAATTGGTCCGGATTATCGGCCTGTTGGAAATCGGGGAAATCCGGAGGCCGGGCAAGGAATGCGGCATAGTCGTATTGCCCCTGTTCCACGCATACGGGCTTATAATTAATTTTCATCTCCCTTTCTGTTATGCCGGCAGGGCATGTTCCATGGAAAACTTTAACGCGAAAGCCTTTAACAGATATATAAGGAAAAATGACGGCGAATTCGTTTTTGCCGTCGGGATACCCGTTATGTTCAGAAAGCTGATGGCTGAAAAAAACTTTGACGGGAAACATTTGCGGTCCATGCGCCTGCTTGCCTGCGGCGGCGACGACGTAGCGGAAAAATATCTGGACGAATTTAATGGTTATCTTGAAAAATGGAACGCGGAAACAAGGCTGCGCCGCGGCTACGGGCTGACGGAGGTCGGTTCGGTCTGCTGCATGAACACCGACAGGAAGCATAAAACGGATTCCATAGGCTTGCCGCTTCCCGGGCTTCGCATGGAAATATGGGACGAAAACCGGAAAAAACTGCCCAACGGCGAGATCGGCGAAATCGTTATTTCGGGTTCCACGATCATGGCAGGGTATTTCACCGTTGACGAGCCTGAGGACGCGGGGCTTTATACCGATGATGAAGGCGTAAAGTGGGTTCTTTCGGGCGACCTCGGCTATATGGACGACGACGGGTATTTTTTCTTCGCGGGGCGCAAAAAGCGGCTGATCATTATTTCCGGGTACAACGTCTATCCGGGCGATATTGAACAGCTTATTGAAAATAATTTGAATTACATAAAAGAAGTCTGCGCCGTTCAGGGTTTTGCAGACGGCAAACCGATAGTCAGGCTGTATATTTCGATTATAAAGAGCCGCGTTTCCGGCCCGGAGGCCGCAAAGAAGGAAATTATCGGGCTTTGCGAAAAGAACCTTTCAAAATTCAACGTGCCAAAAGATATAGTCGTGATGGACGAGCTTCCCCGGACGCCTATGAAAAAGATTGATTTTATAGCGTTAACGGAACGGGAGCCGAAATAGAAACAGGGGAAAGGATCGCCATAATTATGAATAAAAAATTAATCCCGGCATTTTTAATCTTTGCGCTTATCTTCACATTAGCCGCCTGCGGCGATGTTGAAAAAAACACAGAACGGGACACTGCAAATAACGCATCATCTTATGAAACCGCAGCTGAAACGGAAAGCGCGGATGACACAACGGGAAACACAGGCGTTTCGGAAACTTCAGGCAGCGCCGAAACAACAACTGAAAAGGAAAGCCCGAAAGAAACGGCGGCGGCAGCAACTGCGGCAAAAGAAACCGCCCCTGCGGGTACAACAGCCCCGCCCGCGCAAAAAAGCGCCCCTCGTTTTGAAGATTTAACAAAAGAGCAGATATTTGAGATTTTCAGCATATCCCTGAATAACGTTAAAATCGCTAAACCGGGGTTTACGCGGGACTCTATTATGCAGGTGGAGGACATCAAAACTTCCGTTGCAAGCTCTATCGTCAGCGCCATACAGCCGATTCTTTTCCCCGAAAAGCTTGAAACCGTGCAAATCGGCAAGGGCGAGCCGTGCGACGCGCTGTTTTCCCCCGACGGGAAGGATTACGCCGTCAGGCTCAGCCCTGAGGATATCGGGGACATAAAAATCGAACGCGAAGGCGAAAATTATGCAATCACCCTCACAATGCCCGAAACTGTCAACCCGAACTATGCGGACAGCCCCTATGCGGGGGTATTCACGGTAATAACCCTTGAAGACGTAATGCGCGATTATGTGGGGAAAATACCCGGCGCGACCGTTGCAATAGAAAACATTAAGCTCCGGTATCACGGCTGCTGGGCGAAAGCAACGGTCAACCCGTACGGGGAGGTAATAGCCTATGATTCATATGTCAGAGCCGATATTAATGTGACCGACGCAAAATATATCCTCATTACAGGCGTGGTCCTTGACGGCGTCGTATCGACGACGACAGGGTTCAGGGATTTTATATGGTAGCACGGATCTGTTATTTAAATTTAACAATCTGCCATAAATTTAATTCATATTTTAATAAATCTTACTGTATTTTAACTATTGCATTTTTTGCTTTAAAATGATATTCTTATAAAGCGTGTTAATTTTTTGTAAAAAAGAGGCTAATCAGAGTGGAAGATATTATAAAACACATCCTTGATATTGACCGGCAGGCCCGCGAAACAGAGCGGGGCAACGATAATATACAAAAAAAAGCCGAAGACGAAACAGCTGAAAAAATACGGCTTCTGCGCGAACGGTATAAAAAAACAGCTGATGAAAAAATTGCCGTTTTATTAAAATCGGAGCGGGAATCCGCGGAAACAAAACTGCCGGAAAAGTCGGAAAAAAACAGGAAACTGACTGATGAAATGAACCGCAAATATGAGGGCAACGCGGAGTTTTGGGCGGAGCAAATATTCAAAAAGACAATAGAAAGTTAATTAAGATTGGTATGGAAAATAAGGCCTCCACGGCTATATTGGTTAAATCGCGCGCTAAATACGGAAAACGTTTAACGGAAAAAGATTACGACAGCCTCTTAGCCTGCACCTCCGTTTCCGATATTGCCGCATATCTGAAAGCCAACACTCATTACAGTGCAGGGCTTGAAAACGTCAAGGAAGCCGCCCTTCACAGGGGGAGCTTTGAAGCCCTTTTGAAAGGGAAAATGTTCAGGGATTTTACGGATCTGTGCAAGTTTGAACGCTCGGTAGGAGAACATTATTTCGAATATATACTTTTAAAAAGCGAAATAGACGGGCTTATCCATTTTTTCAGGTATTTTATGGCGGGAAACCCTCAAAAACATCTTATGGCCTTCCCCGATTTTTATAACCGCAAGACGGATATAAGCCTTTCGGCTCTTGCCGGCGCGAAATCCTTCGACGATGTGTTGAACGCTTTAAAAAACACACGGTTTTACAAGCTTTTGGCGCCGTTTAGGCCTATGGACGGCAAAGCCCTTGATTTTCAGGGTGTTGAAGCGGCGCTGGATAAATATCTTTATAAAAAGTCTTTAGAGATGTTTGAAAAAGAATTCACCGGCGAAGAGAGGAACCAGCTGATACAAATATTAAGCGTGCGCGCCGAGCTTGAAAACATAAGAAAAATATACCGCGCCAAGTTTTATTACAATTCGCCGCCGGACGTTATCCGCTCGCTGCTGAACTCTGAAAGCAGATATCTTAAAAAAAGGCATATTGATAAGATGATCGGCGGCAAAACGGCGGGACAAGTCATTGATGTTGTCAAATCGACAAAATATGGACGGCTGACGGAAAAAACGCCTTTTACTTTTATAGACGATTTCGCCGCCCGGATAATGTTTGACTTTTGCAGGCGGAAGGTAAGGTTTTCATCATACCCGGCCGTTGTAATGGCTTCGGTCATAACGCTTTTTGATATTGAGATAGAAAATATAACAAATATTATCGAAGGCAGGCATTACGGCGTCGAGCTTGATAATATAAGGAGTTTCCTGATTTTAATGTGATGATGCAATAAGTTTGGGAACATTAAACTGTCAAACCGGGAAAGGACAATCATATTTATGGCCATTGAAAAAATGGAAATGGTGAGCGTAACAGGCGAATACGCAATGCTTGACCGAATTATAGAAGCGTATTTGGATTCGGGCTGCTTTCAGCCTGAGGCGGCGTCACAGATCGTAAACAACCTAAAAGGCTTCACCCATATAAACGATGAAAACCCTTATGCGGCAAGATTTGCGAAAATAGCGGAAATTTTTTCGTCCTGCGATGTGCCGCTTGACAATGCCGCTTCTTCGGAAACGCGTTTAAGCGACGGGCAGATAAATGAAAAGCTTGATATTTTCGAGAGGCGCATCGGCGCGCTGCAAAACCGGCGCAAAGATTTGACCCTTGAAATTTCGAATATTGAAACCTCTATAAGCAGGCTGGAACATTTTGTAAATTTCGATTTTAAACTGCATGAGATATTCAAATCGGAATTTATTAAAATCCGTATCGGCAGGCTTCCCGCGGAAAGCTTTGAAAAGCTTCAATTTTATAACAGCAACCCCTACGTGCTGTTTTTCCCGTGTTCGAACGAAGGGGATTATCTTTGGGGCATATATGTCTCCCCCGCTGATTCCGGGGACGAGGTGGGCAATATATTCGCTTCGCTTTTTTTTGAAAGGCTGGATATTCC
>WREG01000058.1 GCA_009779455.1 Oscillospiraceae bacterium | reverse complement strand
CACCTGCGGGCGCATATTATGCGCCCCTGCAGTTTGGCAAGGCTTATTCGGTGTTCGCAATAAAAAGGGCGGCTTCTTGGCCGCCTTCTTTTTTCTTTTGATTCATAAAAGATGTTTTATAAAAACCGCCACTCCAAGTGTTGCGCGAAGACAAACGCGGGGACATTTTCGTTGAATGGCGTTGCTTCGCAAATATTCTCCGGGTCAAAAATTTCGTCGTTCGCCCAGACTATGAGGTCTTTATAAAAAGAAAGATAACAAGAAAAAATATCGCAAAAATGATTTTTTTGATACCCAAAAAAATTTAATTGGTATAGCCCTATAAATTTCAGCTCAAGCGACTTTTTTTCCGGCTGATTGAAGAACTTCGGCATTTGACTGACAAGTCTTATTATTAAGGCACAATCTTCATCAATTCCGTGCATACCGCCTGTCCCGTCAACCTTTGCGCCGCTAATATAATTCATTGAACAGATACAGGAATCGTGAAAATTTTAATACTCACGCAGCAATATATCAATATCGCGCTGGTCCTCAATTTTATTCCATTTCATAATGGTTTTCCCCTAAAAAAGAATTGTTTTATAGTCATTAATAAAAAGAAAAGCTTTGAATTTTCAATCAAATTCTTTTATTTCCTCCGCTTGGAACCGTAATTTATAAAACGGTTGCAGCCATTCCGGCTGTTCGTTTATTCCAGCAACTAATTTTTTTAAACGCCTTTTCCCGGTGCGTTTATCAAGAACGGCGAAAAGCCTTACGACAGGGTCGGGTGAAGTTAAACTGTTTTCAATGCTTTGGTTGTAATATTCCTGAAAAGCTTCATAAAAACCAAATTCGTCAAATCCGCCTTTTATCAAAGCGCCGAGTTCCATTTGCTCCCCAAATTCCGCGTAGCTTATACTTTTGCCCAAACTTGCGGATAGCTCTTTCTTAGCTTCGTCTCTTTTTATAACCCAGTCGAACCAGTTTGATTTAAAAATCTCTTTTCCGTCAAGACGTATGGCCACGCGGCCTATTTGGTCATGGGATTTCCGATAATTGGTCGCAAAATATTGGATCCGGCCTTTAAGCGAATCGCAGATGTATTCCTGTTCTAATATTTTTCGCATTGCCGTCCATTTTGGCCGTCCCATTTGATAATAACCCCTTTACAAAACATTTAATATATATTATAATGATAAAATAAAAAATGGAAAGGATTTTATTAATATGGATGCTGATATAAAAAACAAATTGTCTGAAAAAGCGGCAAACGTCCGCAAAGGTATTATAGAAGCGACGTATAGCGCGAAATCGGGGCATCCGGGCGGGTCGCTTTCCTGTGCGGATATTTTAGCTTATCTGTACTTTAAAGAGATGGATATCGACCCGGCTGATCCGTCAAAACCAGGCCGCGACCGTTTAGTGCTGTCAAAAGGCCACGCCGCGCCCGCGCTTTACTCCGTTTTGGCGGAAAGAGGCTTTTTCCCTGCGGAGGATTTGAAGACACTCCGAAAAAGCACGTCGTATCTTCAGGGGCATCCCAATATGAACTATGTTCAAGGGGTGGATATGAGCACCGGCTCGCTGGGGCAGGGCATTTCGGCGGCCGTGGGCATGGCGCTCGGCGGGAAAATCAAAAACGCGCCTTTCCGAGTTTATGCCATTTTAGGAGATGGGGAAATAGAGGAAGGGCAGGTCTGGGAGGCCGCGATGTTCGCTTCCGCGAAAAAGCTTGACAACCTGACTGTTTTCGTGGATAATAACAACCTTCAGATAGACGGAGCCGTTGACGAGGTAAACTCGCCTTATCCCATCGCCGAAAAATGGCAGGCGTTCGGTTTTAACACATTAGAAATAGACGGCCACGATTTTGACGAAATAGAAAACGCCGTAAACGCGGCGAAAACGCATAAAAACGGCCCGACGGCCATTATCGCAAAAACCGTCAAGGGCAAAGGCGTTTCTTTTATGGAAAACAAGGTGTCATGGCACGGAGCCGCGCCGAACGCGGAGCAATATGAGCAGGCTATGACAGAGTTAATGCAGAAATAATAATGCAGAATGCAGAAATAAGGAGCGATTGTTATGTCAGATATAGTAAAAACAGCTACAAGAGAGGCTTATGGCAAGGCTCTTGTCGAGCTTGGGGGGATAAATAAGAATGTCGTCGTGCTTGACGCCGATTTGGCGGAGGCGACCAAGACAATCATGTTCAAAAAGGCGTTCCCTGACAGGTTTTTTGACTGCGGGATTGCCGAATGCAACCTTATCGGCGTGGCGGCGGGGCTTTCGACGACAGGATTCACCGTGTTTGCAAGCTCATTCGCAATGTTCGCGGCGGGCCGCGCTTTTGAGCAGATACGGAACACCGTGGCGTATCCCAAATTAAACGTAAAAATAGCCGCTACCCACGGGGGGATTTCCGTGGGCGAGGACGGGGCCAGCCATCAGTGCTGCGAGGATTTCGCTTTGATGCGCTCAATACCGGGCATGGTGATAATCAACCCCGCCGACGATATCGAGAGCAGGCAGGCTGTTTTCGCGGCGGCGGAATACGAGGGGCCTGTCTATCTGCGGTTCGGGAGGCTGCCCGTGCCGAGGATATTCGATGGAAGCTATAAATTCGAGATAGGCAAGGGCGTTACGCTTAAAAAGGGCGGCGACGTTACGATAATCGCCACGGGCCTAATGGTCGGCGCGGCCCTTGAGGCGGCGGAAACGCTTCAAAATGAAGGGGTTTCGGCGGCAGTAATAAATATGCCTACGCTAAAGCCTATAGACAGGGACACCATAGTCGAAGCGGCGAAGAAAACGAGCCTGATAATCACGGTTGAGGAACACAATATAATCGGCGGCTTGGGCAGCGCGGTAGCGGAGGTCGTGTGCGAAAGCGCGCCCGTGCCCGTGTTGCGCGTGGGCGTGAACGATGTATTCGGAAAATCAGGGCCGGCTTTGGAGCTGCTTGACATTTACGGGCTGAACGCGGCGAATATTGTTGAGAAGGTTAAAGAAGGAATAAAGATTAAAGGATAACGATATGGGAAAAAAAATATATTCAATGGACGAGATTAAAAATAAAATCTTAAAAGAAATATGAATTTTACACAGGGAAATAAAATTGAAGCGGTTGATATCATGCGCGAGGCGGCGGAGTGGCTTATTGATACCGGCAGGCCGATGTGGGGTCTGGATGAAATCACCGCTGAAAACTTAAAAAATGGCGAGGACGAATTCCATGTGATGTGGGAAAACGGCATAAATGCCGTTGAAAAAAGTATCGCCGCCATGATAATATGCTTTGAAGATAAATTTATTTGGCCTGATATAGAAGCGGGTACGTCCGGTTTTATCCATAAGTTAGCTGTCCGCAGGGATTTTGCGGGCAAAGGGTACGCTTCAAAGATGGTGGAATACGCGAAAGAATACTGCGCCGGGATTGGCATAAAAAGCTTGCGGCTGGATTGCGACCCTCACAGGGAGGGCTTGATGAATTTTTATTATTCCTGCGGGTTTGCTTTGAAAGAGATAAAAAATATCAATACGCAAAAACTAGGAAATATTGACGTGGCATTGTTTGAATATATGATTTGAAAGAAAGGTATACATATGTCGGAACAATTTTATGATTACACGAAGGAAATATATGCCGCAGCGGGCGTCGATACGGAAAAGGCTCTGGACGAGCTTGCGAAGCTCCGTATATCAATGCACTGCTGGCAGGGGGACGACGTTGGCGGCTACGAAAATACGGGTGCCCTGTCCGGGGGCATTACGGCCACGGGGAACTACCCCGGCAAAGCGGTCACGCCCGAACAGCTTATGCGCGACATGGACAAGGCTTTCGAGCTTATCCCGGGCAAGCACAAGATAAACCTTCATGCTATTTATGCCATTACGGACAGCAGGCCGGAGCGTGACGCTTTGGAGCCGCGCCATTTTGAAAAATGGGTTGAATTCGCGAAAGAGCGGGGTTTGGGGCTTGACGTCAACCCTACGCTGTTTTCGCACCCATACGCGGCGGACGGGCTTACGCTCTCTCACCCGGATGAAAAAATAAGGAAATATTGGGTAAGGCATTGCAAAGCCATGCGGAAGGTCGGGGAATATTTCGGGAAGGAAACCGGGATAACCTGCCTTAACAATATTTGGATTCCCGACGGGCTGAAGGACGTACCCGGCGACAGGATGGGGCCGAGGATAAGGCTGAAGGAATCCCTTGATGAGATATTTGAGGATAAATATGACGAAAAATATTTGGTTGACAGCATAGAGTCGAAGCTTTTCGGCATAGGGCTTGAGTCCTATACGGTCGGCTCGCACGAATTTTATATGAATTACGCCGCGAAAAACGGCAAAATGTGCCTTTTGGACAACGGGCATTTCCACCCGCTGGAATCGGTTGCCGACAAAATACCGTCCATGCTGCTTTTCAACGAAAAAATAGCTTTGCACGTGACAAGGGGCGTCCGCTGGGACAGCGACCATGTTGTCACCTTTGACGACGGGATAAGGGACATCGCGAAGGAAATTGTGCGCTGCAACGCGCTGTCGCGGGTTATGATAGGCCTCGATTACTTTGACGCAAGCATAAACCGCGTGGCCGCGTGGGTCATAGGGATGAGGAATATGCAGAAAGCCCTGTTGTACGCTTTGCTTCTGCCACATGACGGGATGAAAAAATTGCAGGACGAGGGGAATTTTACAAAACTGCTTGCCTTGAACGAAGAATTTAAAACTTATCCTTTCGGGGCGGTGTGGGATCGTTTTTGCGAGCGGTCTGGCACTCCTGTCAGAGAGGAATGGCTCGCGGAAATTGAAAATTATGAGAAAATTGAATTGGGCAAGCGTTAAATTGTTTGGTGATATCAATGGAAATACAATGTATAAAAGTAAAACGGAAAGGGTTTAATTACTATACGGATTATATGGAGCGGTATTTTGACAAAGCCGCGGCATCTTTCGGGTATCGTTTAGTATTAAACCCAAAGCAAGCCGATGCCTCCTGCATATGGTATGAAGACCAAACGAAATGGATGGTTTTTATATCGAATGAATTTCAAAGAATCTCGTTTGATAAATTGCGGGAAATAGCCGAAATAATTGCGGAATGCTTTAAAAGCGAGGCAATTGCGGACGTTTTGGACGAGCCTCCGGGAAATTTCGAGCATCAGTTTTATTTCAGCAAGACCGCTAACGCGTTTGACGAGCCGCCTTTCTTGGCAACGGGGGCAACTGTTTTAAAATCGGGGGGACCGTTATCGTGCAACCCTGATGAACCGTTTGTTTTGTCCGCACAAAATTACGGCGGCATATCAAAAGGGATTCAAATCAGTTTTTTGTTTACAGACAGCGAAATCAAAAAGATTGAATTATACGAACCTGCTATTTGGCTCTATAAAGATTATAAAAGCAATGGCAGATATAATATTCCCCTCGCTCAGGAAAAACTGGTTTTAAACGAAAATGAATATAAAACTATTGATTTGCCTGATTTTATTTTCCCGGAAGGCATAAATGTGTACAGCAATAAATTAATGGCAAAGAAAAAACAGGATGAACAGTATTACCGTTCTTTTGGGTTAAGGTTTATTCCAAAATGTAATATTTATTTGTTAAAAGATTTTAAAATAAATCTTTTGCCTACAGAATACCCTGCAAACGGAACAAGCTGGGGTAAGCATGACGTTATAAAACTTATGCGTAATTTAATACCGATAGAGGCGATGACGGGGCTTTTGAGGCCGCAAAACGAAACGCAAGGCTTGTTATAAGGAGTAAAAAAATGAACATTTTAAAAGAAAATTTTATGCAGGGCTTCATCAATATGTGCGACGACGCGAACCGGAAGGGCTGGCACGAGCGCAACGGGGGGAACGCGTCATACCGCATGAGCGAAGAAGAGGTTGAAGCGGTTTCGGCCTGTTTTGCATACGAAAAGCCATATCAGAATATAGGTTTTGAATTGCCGAATATCGCGGGTGAGCATTTTTTGTTTACGGGAAGCGGCAAATATTTCAAAAATATCAAGGCCGACCCGGAAAACAACCTGTGCGTAATCAAAATCGACGGGACAGGCGCGAAATATCAAATCGTCTGGGGCTTGCCGGGCGGCGGGACGCCAACAAGCGAGACGCCTACGCATCTTTTGAACCACAACGTCAAAAAAGAGACCACAAACGGCCGGTACAGGGTGGATTTCCACGCCCACCCGGCGAATATCATCGCTTTGACATATATCCTGCCGCTTGACGCCGCCGTTTTTTCGCGGGAGCTTTGGGAAATGATGACGGAATGCTCGATTATTTTCCCCGACGGCGTGGGAGTGGCGGGTTGGGAGGTCCCGGGCGGCACGGCCATCGCCGAAGCCACGGGGGAGCTTATAAAAAAATATGACGCCGTGGTCTGGGCACATCACGGGCTTATAGCCTTGGGGGAAGATTTTGACAGCACGTTCGGGCTGATGGAAACCGTCGAAAAAGCGGCCGAAATATTGATAAAGGTAATTTCCTGCGGAACAAGCGAAAACCATAAAATTGCGGATTGGAAAAAACAGAAGATCACAAAAGAGCAATTTCTGTCCCTTGAAGAACCTTTTTCTATAAATATTAACAAAAAATTTCTGCTATAATAACAAACATACATAAATTTAACTTTTATTATATATAAATTTAAAATAACTATTGAAATTTTTCGCGCGATATGATAGAATCAATTAAACTACGTTTTATATTACATAAAATTAATGAGAGTGGGAGTAATTTATTATGGCAAACTGTCCAAAATGCGATTATCATCTGAAACTGACCGACTGGCGGCCCGAATGCCCCAAATGCGGCGTTAATTTGGTTTATTACGGCATGGAAGAACGGTTAAGGGCTGAAGCCGATAAAGCCGAATACGAACACGCGATGTTCCAGCCAAAGGTCGATAGGCTGAAAGCTTCTTTTATCGGTACGATTTATACTAAGGTTCGTATCGGGGTATATGTGCTTCCTTTGCTTGCCTTATTGATCCCAACCGGCGTTTTAAGCGTTACGCTTCCGTTTTATGCCGAAAAAACGACGGTTTACGCTGTATCGGTGGTAATGAAGGCTATGGATTTGGATTTCGGCCTTATTTTCGGCCTCATCTCTAACAGCTTTGTAGGCAAGGGCGTTCTTTTTATGGCGCTTGCGCTCGTCTGCTACGCTCTCAGCATAGTGGTTATATTATTTGAATTGATATTCCTTATGCTTTCATGCAGCCCGAAAGGCTTTGTCAGGAACCTTATTTTTAATTTTTCGGGGTTTTTCCTTGCGATAGGCTCCGGCATATTCTTCAGGCTGGCCTGCAATTTCTTCAACGGCCTTGTTCCCGATGCGTTCAGCGGAAAAGCGGGGTTCGGCTACATTGTCGTGGCGGCGATGTTCCTGCTGTGCGTGGTAATAAACTTTATATGCAAAGACACCCCGGTAAAATATACCGACGTTTCGCAGTTCCTTCTTCCTTATGCGGAAAGGGACGTTGCGAAACAAGAAGCTGAAGCTGCTGAGAAGGCTGAAAAAACCGCCGATGGAGAAGCAGTAATGGCGGCTGTGGAAACAGAAGGCTGACTTGGCTGACGGCGAAGCTATAAGAATCGGGATATCGGATACAGGCCGCATAATTATATGCGGCCGTTTTTAATAAAAATTTGACATAATAAATTTTATAATGTATAATGAAACCGGAAATATTAAAAACATAAAAGAGGAGAAATAATATGCCGCTTGTAACTACAAAGGAAATGTTCAAAAAGGCCTATGAAGGCCGGTACGCGGTCGGCGCGTTCAACGTAAACAACATGGAGATTGTCCAGGGTATAACGGAAGCCGCGAAAGAGCTTAATTCCCCGCTGATTTTACAGGTTTCCGCCGGGGCGAGGAAATACGCCAACCATACGTACCTGATGAAGCTTGTGGAGGCTGCTGTCGCCGAAACGGGGCTTCAAATAGCGCTTCACCTCGACCACGGGGCAGATTTTGAGATATGCAAAAGCTGCATCGACGGCGGTTTCACCTCCGTGATGATAGACGGCTCCCATCATTCATATGATGATAATATCGCGCTTACAAAAAAAGTGGTTGAATACGCCCATGCCCACGGCGCAACGGTTGAGGGCGAATTAGGCCAGCTTGCGGGCATTGAGGACGACGTAAACGTTTCGGCTGAGGACGCTTCATATACAAAACCCGAGCAAGTAGAGGATTTCGTCACGAGAACCGGCGTCGATTCCCTTGCTATCGCAATAGGGACAAGCCACGGGGCGTATAAATTCAAACCCGGCCATAAAGCGGAGCTGCGTTTTGATATTTTAGAGGAAGTGGAGAGAAGGCTTCCCGAATTCCCCATAGTTTTGCACGGCGCAAGCTCAGTAGCGCCGGAATTTGTTGAAACAATAAACAAATACGGCGGCAAAATGCCCGACGCGGTGGGCATCCCTGAGGAGATGCTCCGCAAAGCGGCGAACATGGCGGTTTGCAAAATAAATATAGATTCCGACCTGCGCCTTGCAATGACTGCGGCCGTCAGAAAGCATTTCGCGGAAAACCCCGGCGATTTCGACCCGCGTGCGTATCTGGCCCCCGCCCGCGACGCCATAAAAAACATGGTAAAGCATAAAATAACCGATGTTTTAGGCTGTGAAAATAAATTATAGGATGATCAATTAAAAAAAGGCGGTATAAAAACCGCCCTTTTTTTAATCTTTGTATATCAGCCGTATGCCCTGTTCAGAAAATCGCTTATGCCTTTGAAGAATTTAGTAAGGAACAGTTCCATCTTATCAACCACAGGTTCTCCGGGAGGTCCGTATAAAGCTGCTTCAAGGTCGGCTTTCGTCTGGTTGAATTTGCTTATCGGCATCGTCGGGGTTTTAAGCGCGTATATCGCATCGTCAGTTGCCGCCTGAATTTTTGCGACGATATCAGCGGCGGCTGTGGCTTCATTTGCGTTGAGCCAGTCGATTGCGTCATTTACCCTATAGGTGAGGTCGCCGCTTCTGCCGTCTACGAAATGGTTATATTGAGGAGCATAAAACGCGCTGTCATACTTGGCAACAAGCTTGGTCCCGAAAAGCGGGAGGTGGTTGTATTCAACATATCTTTCCGGTACATCGGGCAGCTCATAAAATACGTCATAGTCATCGGCAAGGAAGCCGGGGAACATACCGTCGTACATAAACAGCAGGAAAAGAGCGTTTTTCAGCACTGTATCCGAGCTGCCTGTCCTCTCATGGTTCATTTCGTAGAAATACCATGTATGGTCGGGGAGAAGCCCTGTAGAGGCGTCCACTTCACCGTCGGGGGAGAGATGTTTGGACAGGTCGGCGCAGGTGCAGTAAGGGGTATAAGCCCAATCATATGCCGTATCCGTTTCAAAATCAAGTATATATTCGCCGTTGTTCAGCCTGTCAAGGTATTCGGCGTTTGCCGTCGGTACGGCGGGCTGCACATAACCCGGGGCGAGCTTTTGCCCCTTGGGGACGCTGGTGCATCCGAACGAAGTGGAATAAATATCAACGACAGCGTCGGTATTGTAGTAGAAGAAGCTTTTTGTGATCCTGTAAAGCGGCACGGAATAATCCACCATGTTGTATACTTTTACGCCGTAATTGTCTATAAGGAAAGATAGGTTCTCAAAGCGTTTTATTTTAGCCAAATAGACTTTATCGGCCTGAACCCTTATATTGTCGTATTTCTCGTCCATTAAATACTGTGCGCGAATCTGCGGGTATTCCTCAGCCGCTGAAAGCCCCCACATATTGAGGCAGTTGAGCAGAAGATGGTTGCGGGCGGCGTCCATGACCGAATCAACAAAAGAGTTGACAAAGTTTTTACCCAGCATACGGAGGACAATGTTGAGCAGGTAGCCGGTATATCCGTCCATGAGCGACGGCCAAAGCTCGCTGTACATCTCTTCCTTATTGAAAGCGTCGATATAAAGGTCGGCTACGATCCTGGAGCCGTTGGAGGCGGAGATCACGTTGACAATCCTGTCGATGCTGTCTTTTATTTCATCCATATGGAATTCATAAAGGGAATTCACGATGCTCCCGCCGAGGCTTATGGGTATAATGTTCACCTTATCATGCCCGGTTTCGTCTTTGACCTGCTGAATATAATCCGCAAGCTGGGCGGCGAGGTCAAGGTTATTGCCGAAGCTGTTAAAAGCGAAGAAATACATATGATCCTCACCCACGACGCCCGCGTAGGACTGGAGCGGAATCGTATTATATATGTACTGCTTATCCTTATCGGAGCAACGGGCCACGCTTGTATTATAGAAAACCGTTTCAATATCGGCGCGGGGCTTGCCGTCAAGGTCGCTCATATTGTATTTTAAAACTTCGGGTACGACATTG
>WREG01000057.1 GCA_009779455.1 Oscillospiraceae bacterium | reverse complement strand
TTCACGCTTGACAAGGATATTCAGGCAATTGCTGAAACCGCCCTCGCCGAAAGCGGCTTCGCGAAGGGCGCGGCGGTGGTCCTTGACGCGGAAACGTCGGAAATACTGGCAATGGCGAGCTGTCCCACGTTTTCGCCGCTGAAGCTCGCGGAAAGCCTGTATAACGAAAATTCCCCGTTTTTGAACAGGGCGATAGCGGCCTATTCGGTCGGCTCAGCATTCAAAACGACTGTCTTGGCGGCGGCGCTGGAGGCCGGGGGCAATGAAGGCTTCACCTGCGTCTGCGACGGCGGCATAGATATCGCGGACGTGCATTTCAATTGCAACAACCGCATGGGCCACGGCCTTGTGGACATGAAAGCCGCCACGGCCCTTTCGTGCAACGTCTATTTTATTTTGCTGGGTCAAAAACTCGGCGCGGGGCCGATAATAAATATGGCCGAAAATATGGGCTTCGGCCGCGAAATCGAGCTTTCTGACAATTTTTACGCCCCGGCGGGGATATTGCCGGACGGAAACGAATCAAGCCTCCCCGGCGCGGTCGCCAATTTAAGCTTCGGCCAGGGCAAACTGCTTGCAAGCCCTCTGCAGCTTGCGGCGGCGTATAACTGCTTCGCGAACGGCGGGGTTTACAGGGAACCATATTTGCTGAAGGAAATGCTTGACGGTGAGGGCGAGATTTACGCGATATATAAGCCCGAAAATGAAAACCGGGCGTTTTCAAAGGAAACCGCTGATAAAATAAAAGATTTCCTCGAATATACGGTCACAAACGGCACGGGCGCGGCGGCAAAACCCGAAAGCATGGCGGCGGCGGGCAAGACCGCTACGGCGCAGAGCGGCCAGTTTTCGGGCGGGGCTGAAATTTTGCAAACCTGGTTCGTCGGCTTCGCCCCTGCGGACAAGCCTAAATATACAGTGGCCGTGATGATAGAGGACGGAAACTCGGGCTCGTCCGACGCCGCGCCCCTGTTCGAGAAAATTATTGATGAAATTTTTAATAAATAGATATAGAAATATTTATAATACTGTGCTATAATTCATACAATAATAATTTTTCCCATATAATTCGGTGCTTACTCATGTTAAAAAAGATAATATCATTAATTTTATTTGTATTGGTTGCGGCTGCCTGCGTTTTGTTTGCTTCCCCGTTTTACGCGGCCGCCGCCGACGCCGCACCCAAATTTTCGTTTGTCCAATTGGACGCCTTCGATTATTTCGGCGAGGAAGACCCGTATAACCTCGTTGTAGCCCTTGAATTGAATAAAAACACGAAAATTGTCGCCTGTACCGTCGAAATCACTTTCGACAATTCTTTGTTAAAACTTGTGAGCTGCGAAAAGTCTCCCGGCAAAGACTATACCGCTTGTGGCCTGAAACGGAATTCAAAAAATACGATTGGCCTGTCCTATATAAACGATATCCCCGACACCGAAGGCGGGCAAATCGCCGTTTTCATATTCAGGGCGTCGAAATTCGGTGTGCCTACGGAAATAAAGGCGTCGGTCAAAAAAGTCTATATATATTCTGAAAAAGCAAAGTACAACGCGGAAAAGCTGAAGGCTTCGGGATATTCGTCCGAAAACTTTAAAACGCAGAACCTGAACCTGGAAGGCATTGAAGTGACAAAGCCCCCGTCAAAAACTGTTTATGATAAGGGGAACAATAAAAGCGCCGCGGTTGACAAAACAGGCATGGAGGTTGCCGCATGGTATTCCGGGGGCAGGGACGCAAAACTGCCCTCCGGCTCGTATACAGTCAGCACATTTGACAGCAGGACCGCAGGGGAGAAGCGCATTACCGTAACCTACGGCAGTTTTACGGACGAATTTTACATAACAGTAAAGGATGACGTAGCGAACACGGCGAACCCGGGCGGAAACGGCAGTTTCAAAAGGCCGGGCATTAATGGCCCCGCCGTTAATTTAAAAAAAGGCGACGTTAACGGCGACGGGGAAATTGACGCGGCTGACGCGAGGCTTGTTTTACGGCATGTGGCGAAGCTTCAATTATTGGCGGCGGAACAGCTGCCGAGGGCCGACGCGAGCGGCGACGGGGAAGTTGACGCGGCCGACGCAAGGCTGATATTGCGGGTTGTCGCTAAATTGCAAACTCTATAGATAAGGATGGATCATAGACATGAAAAAATATATTTTATCCGTTTTGCTGATTTTCGTGGCAGCGGCGGCAAGCGTTTTTTGCGCGGCTGCTGCGGACGCGCCCGCCAATCCCGATTCGGGGCTTAGCATAAACGACCTTGCCGACATGATAGACGAGTATTCAAACGGCAAGTTTAAGGAAAGCGTCGGTATCGGCAGCATAGACTTTGATTCTTTGGTATCGAGTTTGTCGGACGCTTTGTCGTCGGGCAACATCGATGACGCGGAAAAAGCGTTTAATTCTTTAATGGACGGCGACGGCGGGGGGCTATTCAATTCTATTATAAGCTCTATGGGAAACGGCTTGGCCGAATCGGGCGGAAGCGCCCTTCTGAACGGCTTCACGGGCGCAATGAGGGACCTTTTGCCGGCCCCCAGGACAAACGCGCCGACAACAACGGCGGAGGAAACTACGACGGAAGAAGAAACCACCGCAGAGATTACGGAGAAACCGCCGGAAACGGCAAAACCGTCTGAAAAAGCCGAATCGGTGACGGGGGAAACGGAATCCGTTACGGAAGCCGAGACGGAACCCGTAACGGCCTTGGGCGCGCCCGCGCTTTGGGGCGACAGCCCAATCGAAACGACCGACCCCAACGGTTTTTATATAGTTGACTCATATGAAAACCGTTTTTTGGAACAGGCGGGCGGCGCGGATTTTCAGTCGGAAACAAGCGTAGGCGCATACATAACTATGGGCGTGCTGTTTTTATGCTGCGCTATGGGGCTGATATTGTTTTTGACCTATATAAAGAACAATAAGGCTAAAGCAGCGATATCCTCCGCGCCTGTATACGAAAGGCCGGAAGAAGATTATTACGAGGAGGAATATGCGGATTATGAAGAATATGATGAATATGAGGACGAGGATGAAGATATAAATTTTTGATAATTGCAGGTAAAAAGATACGGAACGGATCAATTTAAAATCCGTCCCGTATTTTTGTAATATTTTTGTAACCTCAGGTAACATAATTGTAATCCCGGGTAACAGGATTGTAACTTGAAAATCTAACCAATGCCGTGATATAATTTTTTTGCCGGCTAAACTATATAAAAGGATGTCACAAAATGAGGAAACAAATTATCTTTGCGTCAATCAGCTTATTATTTTTATTAATACTGTTAATTTCGTGCGCCAACAAGCCTGACAGCGCGGGTTTTGGCGAAACCACGGTTCACACCGAACAGCAGACGGCCGGGCAGGCGGATGAAACCACGGCAATGCCGGAAACGACCGCAAAAAATTACCCGCCGCCAAACCCGCCTGAAACCGTTGATACAGACTATGTTTTCGGCGAGGACTACGCGAAGACTCCGACACGTTTTTTCGCGGTATACAATAAATATGTAGATGACGACCATCATAGGCCTTTATTGCTGTACGCGCAGCTAAAGAACCTTTCGTCACAGAAGGAAATAGAATTACCTGAAAAACATAAGGGTATCAATATTGAATACGCCACAATTTGCGGAATTACGGATGAATATCTATATATCGGCTGTTCGGGTGGAGAGCATGATTATGTTACATACCGCATTTCGCTCAGATCGTTTTCAATAGAAGACATTGATGTAGGGAAATATATAATCGCGCCGAGGTACCACGCCGCGACAGATTCCCTGTTGTTCGTTTGCACGGACGGCGATTATACGACTGACGGTTATAAAACGCTGCGGTTTGAGGCAATGTCCATGACGGACGGTAAACGGGAAGTGATAATGGACGACGGGATCCAAAATTGGGGGGTGGGAAACCACTGGCGCACCACCGTAGACGGCATGACGGTCTATGAAGGTACAAACGATGGCGGGTATTATAAAGGCGATAAACTCATCGTTATAGACAAGGATAATAAGGCCGCGCTTGTGGACTATAAAAAAGTTGATTTCGCGAATGGTTGGCAGAAAAAAAAGATGCCGCAAAACAAGGCAGAAAAAGACCTTGTCGAGCGCGACGAAGAGGAGAATCTTGTTTGGTCTTATGCCACATGCGGGGATTATGTTTATTATGTAGAGAATGTCGGGTATACGGAAAACGGTATTAGCATAAATGATTTTTATAAGATAAAGACTGACGGCTCGAATGAAAAACTTTTAAAAGCCGATACCAATATAAGTAATTTGATAGCAACGGATGATAATTTATATTGTCTAACCAGAACTTTTACAAATGAACAAGAATCGGGCTGGAATGAATATAAAATCGAATTTCATTCTTTAAATAAAAGCGGTATAACAGGGAATATTATCGCAAAAGATATGAATTATTTAGAATATGATGATAACGGTTATAGGCTTCGCGCTTTAGGCGGCATGATAATGATGAATGAATATATAGTATACGGCGGTAACGACGGGTATTTTGCATTCCTTTACGACCCCGCGACGGACAAGGTGTTTTCGTTTGAAGGTTGGAAATAAAAAAGCTTAACATCTTACCCCGTCGTTGCCGGAGAAGTGCATCGGGATAATTTTCGCAGGGGCGACGATTTCTTTAAAGAGCCTGACTCCCCTGCCGGAATTCCGCCCAAGGCGGGGATCCTCCGGGACAAACGCGGCGTCTATTTTTATCCCGGCCAGCTGTTTTATTATGTTAATGTAATTGTTTTCATATAAAACAAGTTCCTCGGGCGTTGATTCGCCCTCCCAGTACCAGTCGTTCAGATCCCCCGCGTGGAATATTGTAAAACCGCCTGTTTTGACCAAAAATGATACGCCCTCGTCGGTAGAGCCGTAGGTTTTTACATTGACATCATCGAAAACATCAATCCCGCCGCCAACGCTTACAAAAATTATATTGTCGCTTTTCGGCGCGGAACAGCCGCTGTCAAGCACATAAACAATGTCGCCCCAGCCGTTCCAGCGGAATATATCTTTGTTGTAATGGTCAAAATGCCTGTGTGAAACAAACACACAGGTCTTTTTGTTCTTGAAAATCTCAGGCGTTATTATTCTTTTTTTGTCCGTGAAATAATCAAAAATCAGATTATGCCCGGGCAGCTCGACCAAAAAGCCGCTGTGGCCTATGCAGGTTATTTCCACCATTTATAATCAGCATCTTTTAATTTATTCTGACAATCTCTCTCATGCAAAGCGGATTGTCCGGGTCAAAATCAATGGTTATAAAATGAGGGCAGTCTTCGCATTCATCTTGTGTTTCCGATAGATTTCCTTCTAAAGGACAATACTCTTCCCATGTTTTTGGCCGGCAAAGCTTAACTTCGCATGTATGAATATGCGGTATGAATTGTTCCATAAGAAACGCCATACACCAAAATTGCACAAACAGACCATGAAATCCGCATGGCGTTCGCGTCAAGTTGGTTCCTTTCTTTAGTATTTTTCACGCTGATCTCCTTTTATTCCAGCGGCTGTAATTTTTTCAATTGCTTCGTGTCCCATATTTGCATCAATTCTTTTTGATATTGTTTAGCCCATTCTTTCACCAAAGCTTGCGCTTTGTTTGATAAATTACCATACAGCATCTCTAAAGTTTTAATGCTGAACGCGCCTTCTTTATCACCATATATTGCGTGAAAATGCGGCGGATTATGCTCACGGTTAAAATGAATTTGAATAACGATACCATAAAATCGTGTTATCTCAGGCAAATTTTCAACCTCCAGTTCACACGTAAAATGTAACTTTTAACGATATGTAAGCGTTTTTTGCTTTCATATATATCATAACATATTTCCCCGCAAAAAACAAGACTTGTTTTCTTTTTTTATTGGTGTAAAATATAATTAACGATTGACGATTGACGATTAATGGCGGAGGGTAGTTTTTATGTGTGAAAATAAAAATGATAATAAATATGAGGAAAAAAATCTTGCGGAAACATTGGAATTTATTAATGCCGAAATTTTGAGAATTGAAAGCCGGCGGCGGGAAAGCAAGGAAAGGATAATCGACGCGGGCAGGGAATATATAAACGACAAGCCCTACGGGGCTGTATACGGCGACGGTCTTTTTGATTTTCAGACCGAGCAGTCTATGAAGCTGCAAAGCGTCCATGAAAATGAGATTGAGATACGGATGCTGAAAAATATGCTCCTTTCGCCCTATTTCGCGAGGGTGGATTTTACGGAAAAGGGCGAAAAATCCGCCGATATTTATTATATCGGGCCGAAAAGGCTGTTTGACGGCAAGATTTTCAAAACATATGCAATCGACTGGCGCGCGCCCGTGGCGTCCCTGTTTTATGACGATTTTGAGTCGGGCGCGGCCCGCTACGAGGCTCCCGCCGGGGAAATCAGCGGGGAAATCGGGCTGAAACGCCAATATAAAATCGAAAACGGCGAATTGAAATACTATTTTGATTCAGGCGTCAAGATTGACGACAATATATTGCAGGAAGCCCTCGCGGGCGGCTCCGGCGACAGGCTTAAGGTCATAATATCCACAATCCAGAAGGAGCAGAACAGGGCGATACGCTACAAAGACGGCTCGAACCTGATAGTTTTCGGCCCGGCGGGGTCGGGCAAGACCTCCGTGGGCCTGCACAGGGTCGCGTGGCTTTTATACCAAAACAAGGGGTATCTAAGCTCTAGCGATATCATCCTTTTTACGAACAGCAGGCTTTTCGCCTCCTATATCGCCGACATCATCCCCGAACTGGGTGAACGCGACATATTGAAAGCGGATTTTTTCGACTGCCTGCGGGTGAATTTTGAGAACAAATATAAATTGCTTGATTATTTCGAGCAGGCCGACTGTTTTCTTTCAGGCCGCGAGCCTGAAAGAAAAGAAGCGGTAAAACTAAAATACAGCGAAGGTTTTTCCGCGTTTTTGGAGGATTATATTTCCAAATTGCAATTTCAATTCGCGGATTATAAATTTTCAGGCGAAAAAGCAATCTGCGCGGAAACGCTTGAAAGCCGTTTTTTAAATGATGATAAATCATATAACCACAGAGCGAGGACACAGCGGCTTATAAGCTACGCTTTGGGCGAAGTGGAAAATTTCTTTTTGGAAAATCATGACGCTTTATATGAAAAAATTTCCAAAATATGCGAAATTGACGAAAACGCGGACAGAAAATACAAACGCCTAAAAAGAAACTGCCTGAGAAACCTTGAACAGTCGGTAAGCGACAGCTTGAACGCTGACGCGGTTTTAATATATGAGAAAGCCCTTGAAGCTTTTTGCGAAGGGGAGGGCAGGCAGAACATAGCCCGCGATACGAAAAAACGCATTGATAAAGATTTATTGTATTTTGAGGACGCACTGATGATTTTGTATGTCAAAACGGTTCTGGGCTATGAAAACAAGGATGCCTTCCCCGAACCGCGCCATGTTTTGATAGACGAAGCGCAGGATTTCTGCCTGCCCCAGCACAAAATCATAAAAAGGCTCTGCCCCAAAAGCCGATTCACACTGCTTGCGGACGTTAATCAGGGGATAATCCCCGACATCAATTCCCTTGACAAGGAAAAGCTGGCAAAGATTTACGGTGCGGACACGCTGACATTAAATAAAAGTTACCGCTCGACAATAGAAATAAACAATTTGGCCATGAATTTCATTGATAGCCCGTCATACGAAATTTTTGACCGTCACGGGGCGGAGCCGCAGTTCATTAAAAGCGAAAACACTGCAAATGCCGTTATAGAATTATTGAATTCCGGGGAATTAGGCGGCACAGCCTGTATAATAACAAAAACCGCAAAAGAGGCGGCTGTGCTGCATAAAAAGCTGGAGGGCAAAACCAATATAACATTGATAAACAGCGGCGGCCAAATGTTTAAATCAGGCAATGTCATTATGCCTGTTATTTACGCCAAAGGGCTGGAGTTTGACAACGTTATTATTCCGGGTTACGGGAAATTATGCGCTGACGGCGAAAACAGGCTGTTGTATCTTATGCTGACGAGGGCACTGCATCGGTTGTTTTTATTAAATTAATTTATATGAAATTTAAAAATCTATTGGCATATATAATTTTATGTGTTATATTTAATATTGTCGAAGGGAAACGTAAGACAGTAAGGTTGCCAAAACCGGAAAGGAAAGATTATGGTTGACGTTATGACAGACAAACAACTTGAATTTATTATTAAGCTTATCGCGGACAAAATCGAAGCCTGCGAAACTATTGAAGAAGCAAAAGACGCGATGGAAGAATTAAAAGAAATAATGAAAAAGGAAAAATAAATCAGCTTCCGGTGCTTTTATAATGCCGAACCCCGACCTTCCATATAGCCACCGAAAACCCCAAAAAGGCAACCCCGGCCGGAAGCGCCAAGAAGCCCGTGAACACAGGCTCCCCCCAGCCGCAGACGGCAGAGGCGGGGTAATAGCTTATCACCAGCATGGGCATAAAAAAGGTAAAGGCGTTTTTTAATAATTTAGGCATGTAATCAATGGGGCATCGGGTGACCTGGTAGCTGGCGTTGGTGAAAATATATATCCAGTCAAGCCCTTTTATCGTGAAAAACGCCAGCCCTGAGGTCATAATAAAGACGCCCGTGTAGGTCAAAACGCCTCCTGCCAGCGCGAGGGCCAGTATAATAAAATTCAAAGGGCTGAACGGGACGTTCATGCGGGATAAAAGCCAAATCACGGCTATAATCCCCGTTATAGGGCGCGGCAGCCTGTGCAAGTGGAAATAGGAGCCCGCGACCTGCGTAAAAAGCGAGTGCGGGCGCAATAACAGCCGGTCAAAATCACCGGACTGTATCATCTTCCACGGGAAATAGTCAAATCCCCGGCAGAAGCTCTCCGCAAGCCCGAAAGAAGCCACAGCCAAAGCGTAAATCAATAATATCCGCTCCATTGTCCACTCTCCGATGCCGCCGAACCGCGAAAACAGCAGAAGCACGGAGATCGGGTCGGTAATAACGATAAACACCGTCTGAACGCACATCATCCACCAGCCCTTGTATTCAAGGCCGGACAGGATGTGCATTTTTATAAATTTGAAATAGATTTTTATTTCTTTCAGCATATGTATTACCCCCCCTGTACAATCACGTTTTTAACCTTCCGCTTCATGATCATCCTGCCAAACACGACAAACGCCGCAATCCATGCAAGCTGGACTGCCATAAAAAACAGCCCCGGCCGTATATCTGTCGAACCGACATACAGCCGCGCAGGGGTGTCCATATAACTTGCGAAAGGCTGGAGACGCAAAAATTTCTGCATAAAATCCGGCCACAGCTGAAGCGGCAGGAAGCTTCCCGAAAGCACCATGCCCGTCACCGTGATAAGGTTTATCGGCCCGTCGCCCCATTCAAGACCTATCCGTATAGATGTCGCGAACATTCCGTAAGCCGTGCTGAACAGGAACGCCCAAAACAGCGATATTATAAACAGGACGAAATGCAGCGGGGAACAGGGCAGGCCCGCGCCGACGCTGCGGAAGCCCAGCAGTGACAGCATTGCGCCGAACGCGAACACAATGCTGCCGCGCATGACAAAAGAATTGACTTTGCCCGCGGCAGTGCGCGAAAACCAGTGCCAATATAAGTCAAGGGGACGGCAAAGCTCTATCCCGATGTCGCCGCTTGTGATTTTTTTTAGCAAATCGCTGTCAACGGCCTGCGCCGGAAGCATTATCATAAGCTCCCCCACCCAGCGGTAGGAAATGCCCTGCGCCAGCGTCATGCCGTTGATGTTGCCGCCCATGCTGTCGCTGTATTTGAAAAACACGGTCAGGACGACGACCTCTATCAGCACCCAAAAAATGCTGACGGTCGCCCCCGAAAGCGCCGCCAGGCGGTATTGCAACCCTTCGGCGGCGCGGATCCTAAAAATTGACAATCCTGTTTTTAACGTTCTATTCATAATTATGCGGTTGTTTGCATAATGCCGATATATTCCCCTACAAAATCAAAAACAGTATTATAATAAAGCTCCGGGTTCGTTACATTTGAATTCGCGTGTTTTGCCCCCGGCACGGTCAGCTTCCGCTTCTCGCAGGCCGCATGGTCATACAGCGCGTTCAGCATCCAATAAGGCACGTATTTGTCGTCGCCGCCGTGGATGAACAGGGTAGGGGTTTTGGATTTCGTTACCTGCACTATAGGCGGATGGTCTTTAAAATCAACCTTCCCGTGTATCTTGGCCAGAAGGCCAAAGACGCTTAGCGCGGGGAATTTTGGTATATGATACTGTTCCGAAATCGAAATGAACTGCTCCCACGCGCCCGTGAAGCCGCAGTCCTCCACAGCGCATTTCACGTTGGCGGGCAGTTCCTCGCCCGTGACGCACATTACCGTCGCCGCGCCCATTGAAACGCCGAAAAGCGCGATTTCCGCACCCGGGTTTGCCGAGGTTATGTAGGTAACCCAATCGATCACGTCCAAACGGTCTCTTATTCCCATCGACACCGCTTTAGCGTCGCTCAGCCCATGCCCCGCGAGATGCGGCAGCAGCACATTGAAGC
>WREG01000056.1 GCA_009779455.1 Oscillospiraceae bacterium | reverse complement strand
ATTATTATCAAGTATGACAACTGTTATTACAAAGCTTCTGTTATTTATTGCCACATGATAATATGTTCCGGGAAGATTATATAAAAAATTCGACGAAAAATAAATATTGTATAACCCCTCTGTATCATAAGATACCAACGGCGCTTCTTTCCCTTTATAAAACGGTAGTAATATATTGCTATCGTTCTTTATTACTTTTACCGTATCAACAAAGCTTTTTTCGTAATAATCAATTATCTCCGCAGATTCATCGTCATTATCTTTAAATGATATTTTATCGGGGTTTGCCTCATTTATCCAATTTATCATTTCGTCATAATAATTAAAATTATGATCGACAACAAACGGTGGCGTTGAATGTATTGATGAATCTTCCAAAGAATCATTTGATATGTGATTCCCCGGCTGTAAGACATCTGCATTTCTGTTGTTATAATAAATAACAACTCCAAACGCGATACCTGAAACAATCAGCAGTGACAGTATGATGTATAATTTTTTCATTTTGCTTGCCTCCAAATTTAAAATAATTTTTAGCGGTATTAATTGCGATAAAAGAATTAATACCAATGTGCGGATTTTGAATTCAAATGGCTATAAATATCCCGTTTGCATTCTGCACATATTATTACCGATGTAATATTTTGCTGCGCATTATACATAATGCAAGATTCCGGTCTTGTAGATTTATTGTGTTTGGAACATAAAGCGATAATACATTTTCCTGCATTGTCTAGTTGACAATAATGATCAAGACTGGTCAGCCCCTCGGAATATTGATGGCATAATTCATGGAGCAACACCCCCTTGGAATCCCTGGCCCTGTTAGCTATTGAGCGTTCAAGCATCGCAACTTTGTAGCCTGATGAACCACCGCCTTCGTAAATAGTGCCATTCTTTGTATATCTATGCCCTGACCATATTACATTGGTTGTCTCACCGCTTCCTGTTTTATTAAAATAACCGAATAATGTATTCAATTCCGTACATGCAGGGGTGTGAGGGGACAATGTATTCAAATTAGTGGTGGTTACCGTACCCTTGCAATTATCCCCCGACGATTTGTTATTAATGCAATAAGCGGGTGTCTGAGTAGAAACTTTTAGTCTTAGCTGCTGCATTAACGCCTGGCTTACCGCGTCTTGATATCCCTTTATATCCTTAGTGGCGGTTGGGTTGTTGTTCCCGTAATAAAACTTTTCGTACCCTGTGTCAAAATAATTGTATACCGCCGCTTTATATTTAACTTTTTCAAGAAGCCATTGTTGTGTAGGGCTGTTATTGGCGGTTCCCAGTCTGATTTTACTATCTGTTGTATTTAAGGTGAATATAGTATTTACCCCCGCATCTATACTGCATTTCGGCTTTATGGAAATTGTTTCATTGCTGTTTTTTATAAACCTGAAATACTGTGCGCCCGGGTAACTTGCGGAATTATCAGTAAATAAAGCCAGCTCTGCATTGGGTTGGGTATTCATATTTACAACATCTACCCGCAAATTCGTATTATTCATCGGTATCATCTGAAAATACGCCGTTGTAAGACTGCCCGACATTAATTTTAGTTTGAATTGCTGGTTTGTATTCCCTGTGTAAGCGCCTTGCTGCAACCTAGAGCCTGAATTGGCATTCGGCACTTCCATATATTTGCCCGTTTGTTTACTTCTTAAAAAATATACGTCTCCGTCAGTATATGGCGTCACCTCTTCAAGCTCCCATTGTTTGTTCGCTTTTGTACCAACATAATTATAATCCCATAACTGTATGTTTGCCGCGCTCATAGACGCTCCCGGAACTTCAAATACCTGATTCGGGACATTGGCGCAGCATTTAGGAACTATGCGGTATGAATTGTTCCCGCAATCCGTAAACTTAAAGCGCTGCGCTTCCAGATACGCTGTAGTGTTTGCCGTACCGATTTTTATTGGCGTGGCATTCCCCGTCCACATATTGTATACGTCAACGCGGAGCGTAGTCGCGTTCATCGGCGTCATTGTATAGTACGCGCTAGCGCCGCTTCCTTCAACTAACGTCAACTTGAATTGTTGTTTTGTAGCGCCCGAAAACGCCGCTTGCCGTACGTTTGAGCCGGAGGTCGTCCCATTTGCTTCCATATACATACCGGAATTTACATTCCTTATGTAATAAATTCCGCCGCTTTTAATTGATGTCATTACCGCCGCGCTTGCCTCAATTTTCCCTGCATTGAACGCCGTCACAAAGACAATAAGCGCGACGGACAGAGTGAAGATGCTTTTAATTGATTTTCTCATATTATTATTTCCTTTCTTTTATAAAAATGTTAATATTCGTGCGTGGTTTTCGCTACGGGCAATTTTGCCGGCCCTCCTTTTTATTTGATTTTTTGAACATATATACAATAACATATTTTTTGCCGCTTTTCAACTCTGTTGAGTATATTAATATATTCTATAGCTAATGTAAAATCCGCTGAAAAACCGATACAATATATATGGTGGGGTGATGCGGATTGGATCAGGGTTTTAATATGCTTGTGGGTATGAGGATTCGGCAGACAAGAGAGCTGCTTTCCCTTTCCCGTGAAAAATTCAGCGAAAAATGCAGTATTTCAAGCAGTTTTCTCGCCGATATCGAGCGCGGCAAAAAAGGCTTGTCCGCCGAGACATTATATAAAATATGCATCGGCGCGGATATTTCCCCATCTTATATTATTATGGGGGATGATTTTTCAAATAATGTTTCCGCAATTACAGAAATCCTAAGCAAAATGGAACCAAAACACATAGATTCAGCAATAAACATTCTAAAAGAATTTGTTAAAGCGGTTAAATGAAAAATTTTCCTTGACATCCGCCCGATTTGGTAGTAAAATATAGAGACCGCAACGCGCAATCTGCATTTTGTGCTGCGCGTATGCGGAATATTATCCTTACCCCGGCCGAATCCCGGGGTCAAAGACCAAAAGGAGGTGCAGCGAATGTCAAACCGCAATTTTGAAACGGTCATGGTTTTTTCCGTCGCGTCGGGCGAAGAGGCCAAAACGACCCTCGTGGAAAAATTTAGAGCCCTGATCGAAGCCAACGGCGTTCTTGACAGCGTTGACGAATGGGGCCAAAGGCGTTTGGCCTACCCTATCAACGACGAGACGGAAGGCTGGTATGCGCTTTACAATTACGAGTGCGGGCCCGATTTCCCGTCGGAACTCGACCGTCAGGCCAAGATCACGGACGGGGTTCTCCGTTCCCTGATAATCAAGAAAGATTAAGAGAAGAAAAGAGGAGAAGATTATGTTAAATTGCGCGGTTTTAATGGGCAGGCTCACCGCCGACCCGGAGCTTCGCACGACCAACACGGGCATTTCCGTAACGTCCTTTACCATCGCCGTAGACCGTTCCTTTACTAAAGCCGGCGAGGAAAGGCAGGCCGACTTTATCGACATAGTCGCATGGAGGCAGACGGCGGAATTTGTCACAAGGTATTTCCACAAAGGCTCTATGATAGCCGTCCAGGGCGCCATACAGACAAGGGTATATGACGATAAACAGGGTATCAGAAGAAAGGCGTTCGAGATTATAGCCGACAATGTCAGCTTCTGCGGCTCAAAGAGCGAATCCGACAGGTCGAACCTGTCCCCGCCGCCATATGGCGAAAAAACAGCGGTTCAGCAGCCTTACGCCGAAAAGGCGGCGTCCCCCGCGCCCGCGCCGTCGTACCAGTCAGCGGGGGCTGAAGAATTTTCGGAGGTTCTGCCCGCCGAAGACGATTTGCCATTCTAATCACGTAGGGGCGATTATTAATCGCCCGGAAATTTTACAAATATTTTTCAAGGAGGCTAATAAATGGCTTACGATAGATCCGACCGCGGCGATTACCGTCCCGGCAACAGGAAAATGAAAAAAAAGGTGTGCAGCTTTTGCGTAGAAAAGTCGGAATTTATAGATTACAAAGATTCCGTCAAGCTGCGCCATTTTATGTCAGACAGGGCTAAGATTTTGCCCAGGCGCATAACAGGCACCTGCTCGAAACACCAGAGAGAGCTTACCACCGCCATAAAACGCGCACGGTACATCGCGTTGCTGCCGTATACGGCAGACTGACGAGGGGTCAGGAATTAGGATTTAGGATCAAAAAAACACGTCTTTTTTAAGAAGGCGTGTTTTTACATTAAATTCCTAATTACTCGCTAATGGCACATCCTCCGACAGAGAATCAAAAAATATAATATTATTCCTCTCCGCGTAATGCCAGACAAGGCCGAAAATCTCCGCGCAGTCGGCGCAGGCCATATAAAGCTGTCCGTTGTCCCTGAAAACAGGCGCCCCCAGCTTCACGTCCCCTTCGCTTGTGTCGGCTATTTCGCTGCCTTCGCGGAATGTGGCGCCAATTTTATAAAATTTTATGTAGATGCTGTCCTCGTCCCGTAAAACTGTTCCGCCCGCGAACTGCGCAAGGGAGCCGAAGGCGCAGAACCATTCGCCGCCTATGTTTTTCGGGTACCAGTTCCGCGACGCAAGCTCAGGGATCATGCCTTTAAAAGCCATTTTCGGCCAGTCATACACAGGAGCCAGAGCATAAGGGTAAATCTGATCTTTTTCTTTATCCAAAATAAACTCGTCGGCTATTCGCCCGTCCTCCATATAGGCCGTAAATCTGATTTTCGCCCCGTCAACCTCGCAGATAGTATACATATACTGCTTTTCCTCCTGCGGGTGAAAAGCCGAATGCCATATCTTGCGGCAATTCGAGTGGTAAATATTGCGCCCGCCGTTCCCCATGATATAATGCACCACACCCTCGGAGGGCCTGTCGAGCATCTCCTCGTTTTTTATGGGGTATGTCCGCGCAAGGGAATGCTCATGCCCCGCGACAAGGATGTCAAGGCTTCCCTCCTCTATCCCCTTGCGCAAAAACGGGTATGCGTCCTCGTTTGTGCCTTCGGGCATAAGCGGGTAGACAGGTAAGTGGTAAACCCCGATTTTCCATTGTTTGCCCGTATTTTGGAGGCCGTCATAAAGCCAGCCGTTGACGGCTTCGGGGGAGTTTATCCCCATTACCGCAAAATGCGCGTTCCCGTAGTCGAAAGCGTAATTTTCGCCCGTCAAACCCTCCGGCCCGTTCAGCGGGTATGAATTTTCAAACTGCCCGGCGAAAAACACGGCGCGGGGCAGGTAAAACTTGCCCGCAGGGGAGGGCAGATAGGTCAGGTAGCCCCTGTTGTCGTGGTTGCCCGTGCACATCATGTAGGGGACGCTTTCTATGTAGCCCTTCATGCCCTCGAACATGCCGTTCCACTGTATCCCGTTCTGCCCGTTGTCGCAGTTGTCCCCCGCCGTCAAAATGAAGCGGATATCGGGGTGTTTTTCAAAGACCTGCTTCAAAAGGCTTTTGACGGGCTCATATGACGGCTTTTCCCAAGGGGATGAGCATTGATGATCGGATATCAGCAAAAACTTGAATTTGTCAAGGTTTTCCTCTTGTGTGGCAAAAGAAAATTCCTCGCTTCTGGTCATATCGTCGCCCACAGTATAAAAATACCGCGTCCCCGGCTGTAAATCCGGCGGCTTCGCGCAGTGCATATGGCTGACGTCGATGTCGGACTCGAAAACCTTTGTAAAAGCCGCGCAACGCTTGTAGGGGTTAGGGGTTAGAGGATAGGGATTAGGAGATTCGATACCGTTTACGGTGGATTTTTTGTCATTTTCGTTTTCTTCGCGGTAGAGCATATAACCCCCCGTCACGTCGGTCGAGGTCCGCCATGTTACGGCATAATCCCTCCTGCTGTCGCCGCAGATTGAGAGCATTATGTGGTCGGGGGAATGGGTTGAACCGCAGTCGGGCTTTGGTTTTGTTTCGTTGGGCATTGAAAAACCTCGTTTTAATATAAAATTTAAGGTGTAAAATGTAAAAATTCATGATATTATATCAACGCTTTTATAAATTTTGACAAATATCGTCAATTAACATAATGTTCACGTATGCGCAACGATATGTTCACGGGGGGGGGTAAAATCGTTAATAAAACAATTTATAAAAGTGAGAAAAAACAATGATAGTGTCTTTATTAGAATTATTAGCCGATATGCTGATAGCTTTACTCCCCGCTTTGGGAGTATTTTTACTTAAATTTGTAATACCCGTATCATTACCGGTAATTATCATGCATCATGTTATCGAAAAAAGGATACCCGAAATCACGCTTCCGACGATGCGCATTATATTTTTAATTATTCCCTTATGTTTGTTTGCCATGGTGTCAATATTTTCGTTATCGGAAAAGCCGTCTTTATAATTCCACATTACAATATGTCTTAACTTATCCATCATCGCGCCTCCAGCTTGCGAATAATTCATCAAGGGAGTCGTATACCTTGGCTGTCCCGTTTGAGATTGCGTTATCAATTTCAGCGGCGTCACGCAAAAGCGCGTCTGCGTAAGCCGGCTCCGCTATAATTTCGCGCATAGGGAGCTTGCCTTGGATAATGATTGCTTTAAGAGTATCATTTAATAAACCGCTTCCTCATACCAAATATCATGCATAAGCTCATACCGCTCAAGCGGCAGCCCCGTATAGGCGCAGTTCGAGGTGCAAAATATGTAGCCCGCGCCGCCTTCCATGCCGTCGCGTATCGAGCGGCGGATATCGGCCGTGCATTCCTCTTCCGAGCCTGTCTGCAGCAAGCCGCAGTTCACGTTGCCGCAAATCGCGACTTTATCCCCATAAAGCCGCTTTATTTTCTTCAGGCTCACGCCCGCCTGCGGGTCGATTGAGTGGAGGGCGTCGGGCCTGCATTCGACCATCTGGTCAATAATTGGCATAATGTTGCCGTCGGTGTGCTTTATGGTGTAAAAGCCCATTTCGCGGTAGCTTTTTACCGCCTCACATAAATACGGCGTGACAAACTCCCCGAACTGCTCCGGGCTGAAGAAGGGGTTGACATTGAAGCAGTAATCAGAACACATGGCGAAGCCGTCAAGCAGCCCCTTGTGCTTCGCGAGCTTTTCGGCGCGGTTCAGACAATAGACAAGCCTTATGCCCGCTTCGCCTTTTACACCCTCCGGGTCCTCGTACATCCTCACGCTGAAATCGGTCATGTTGTCCCCGCCGGGAATGCTGAACGTAGGGTCGTTGTCCGTCAGGAGGAAATATTTGTCCCCGCTTTTTTCCCGTATCGCCTCCGCCAGCCGGACGAAATTGTCATGGTCGCCGGGGTTGGCGTGTATGAAAATCGCGCTGTGGTGGTATTTTTCCGCCGCCATTATGTGCGTGTCGGCGATGTCATTGATGTGCGCCTTTTTTTCCGACGCGCTCATTTGGTCCCACTGGCCGTATTTCCGCTGGGACGGATGAATCTTGCCGAAGCTTTCCATAGTCAGGAAAAAAACAAGCTCAAAATGCGGCACACGGCCGGGGACAGGCTCGCGCTTTAATGTCTTAATAAATCTTTCGCGTTCGGTCATATATTTCCATCCTTTAAATTTTTTTATGTCTTTATCTTATAGCCTAACCTGCCCGTTTCCGCGAATAATATATTTATAAGAAACCAGCTCAGGCAGCCCCACCGGCCCTCTCGCGTGCAGTTTTTGCGTCGAAATGCCGATTTCAGCCCCGAAGCCGAACACCCCGCCGTCGGTGAAGCGGGTGCTGGCGTTGATGTAAACGGCGGCGGAATCAACGCCCTGCGCGAATTTTTCCGCTGACGCATAATCCTCCGTCACAATGGCGTCGCTGTGCTTAGTGCTGTATTTGTTAATATGCGCTATAGCCTCGTCAGGGGATGCGACCACTTTTGCCGCGATTATGTAATCGCTGTATTCCGTATAGAAATCATCGTCTACGGCGGGGGTGCAGCCGGGAATCACGGCGCAGACGGCTTCGTCGCCCCTTATCTCCACGTTCTTTTCGTCAAGGCGCTCTTTTATCCGTATTAACGCCGTTTCGGCTATGCCCTTATGCAACAAAAGTGTCTCGCAGGCGTTGCAGACGGAAGGACGTGAGGTTTTCGCGTTGAAAACGATATCGGCGGCCATTTCTATGTCCGCGCTTTCATCCACATAAACATGGCAGTTGCCCGCACCCGTTTCGATAACGGGGACTGTGGAATTCTGCACCACGGCATTTATAAGCCCTGCCCCGCCCCGCGGTATCAGAACGTCAACGTATTTGTTCAATTTCATAAGCTCTGCCGCCGTTTCCCGCGAACAGTCCTCCAATAGCGAAACCGCGTCCTCCGGCAGCCCGGTTTTCGCTATGGCGGCGCGGATAATGTTCACTATTGCGATATTTGAATTTATAGCCTCCTGCCCGCCCTTTAAAATCACAGCATTTCCGGATTTAAGCGCAAGCGCGGCGGCATCGGCGGTGACATTGGGCCGGGATTCATATATGATTGCGATAACACCCAAAGGAACCGTTATTTTTGTCAATTTCAGCCCGTTCGGGAGCGCGCCGCCGCCCGTAACCTTGCCCACGGGGTCGGGCAGGGCGGTGATTTCCCCAACCGCTTTCGCTATGCCCTCGATCCGCTCGGAATTGAGCATAAGCCGCTCCTTCATGGCCGCGGTCATGCCGTTTTTGTCGGCGTTTTCCAAGTCTTTCCCGTTCGCGCTTATAATATCATCCGAATTTTCGAGCAAAGCCGCGGCTATTTCTTTCAGCGCGCCATTTTTGGTTGCGCTTGACGCCGCCGCCATCAGGGTTTCGGCAGATTTTGCCTTTGTGCCGATTTTTTCCAGTATTTCGTTCATATTAGCAGGTAGCCTCCTTTTTTAAAAGGCTTGTAATCACGTAAAAACGCCGATTACAAGCCTTATGGTTATGAGAATTTAATTATACTTCAGCAATCAAGCAATCCTACAATTGAAAACGCATCATCAATAATTTTGGGAACATTTGCTATCGGGCCGTCATATTTTATGCCCTGGGCAAGCGACACGATATTCGTTATCAGCTCCACAAGCCTTCTTATGAATGAAAGGATGGTTTCCATAAAGGTGGGGATTTCCTGTGAATCCAATAAAACGCCGCATTTGGTACACCTCAGCTCTTTATACCCTTTTTCGTTGAAGATGCTGGTCTGAGTTACGATAATCCATTCGCCTTTGTCGTGCCCTGTAGCGATTATGTCTTCCGTCTCTTCAGCCTCGCATACTTCGCAGACGCGGCTCGCCAACCCGTTTTCTGTGCAAGTGGCCTCGATTTCAACAGTCCAGTCGCCGCTGTGGCCTAAAGCTGCTACCAGCACGTCGCCGCACCGCAGGCAGACTTGAGGAGTCGTGCAAGTCGCTTCATCGCCGGGATCGTGAGAACCGTTAGCGTAAAGGATTTCAGTCCGGAGCAGCGCGTCGCAGTCGGCGCATAAAATCTCTTTTGAACCGTTATCTACACAGTTGGCGGGTATTATTGCCCCGTCTTTTTCATCGCCGGTATGGTTGGCCGGGTCGAGGGCTAAGGTTTCAGTGCGGAGCCATACGCTGCATCCGTCACATAATATTTCCTGTGTGCCTGCTGTAATACAGGTCGATGCTACAAGCGTACCGTTTTTCTCGCCTTCGCCGTCATGGTTGGTCGGGTCGAGGGCTAAGGATTCGGTGCGGAGCAATGAGCTGCAGCCGTTGCACAATATATCCTGTGTCCCGGCGGTAGCGCAGGTCGATACGACAAGCGTTCCGTTTTTCTCGCCTTCGCCGTTATGGTTGGCCGGGTCGAGGGCCAAGGATTCCGTGCGGAGCAATGCGCTGCAGCCGTTGCACAATATGTCCTGTGTCCCGGCGGTAGTGCAGGTCGATGCGACAAGCGTTCCGTTTTTCTCGCCTTCGCCGTTATGGTTGGCCTGATTTAAGGCTAAGGATTCGGTGCGGAGCCATGCGCTGCAGCCGTTGCACAATATGTCCTGTGTCCCGGCGGTAGTGCAGGTCGATACGACAAGCGTTCCGTTTTTCTCGCCTTCGCCGTTGTGGTTGGACGGATTAAGAGCTAAGGTTTCTGTGCGGAGCCACGCGCTGCAGCCGTTGCACAATATGTCCTGTGTCCCGGCGGTAGTGCAGGTCGATGCGACAAGCGCCCCGTTTTTCTCGCCTTCGCCGTTGTGGTTGGACGGATTGAGGGCTAAGGTTTCCGTGCGGAGCCACGCGCTGCAGCCGTCACATAATATTTCCTGTGTCCCGGCGGTAGCGCAGGTCGATACGACAAGCGCCCCGTTTTTCTCGCCTTCGCCGTTGTGGTTGGACGGATTAAGAGCTAAGGTTTCCGTGCGGAGCCATGCGCTGCAGCCGTTGCACAATATGTCCTGTGTCCCGGCGGTAGTGCAGGTCGATACGACGAGCGCCCCGTTTTTCTCGCCTTCGCCGTTATGGTTGGCCGAGTCGAGGGCTATCGGCGCAGTGCTGAACAAATAGTCGCAACCTGCACAATAAGTACCCATAACGCCCTGTGTGGAGCAGGTCGCGGCCGTTATGACCTCATCGTCTTCGCCATAAGGCTCGCCTTCGCTGTCATTGTGGTTATTAGGATTAAACGGCGTATAGTCTTGCAAATCGACATCACCGCAAATTGTACACTGCCAAATGTCATATCCCTGTTCACAGCAGGTCGCGGCCACTGTTTCTAATTTTGCAAAGGTATGAGCCGAAGCCGGGTGGTCGAAATTTTCGT
>WREG01000055.1 GCA_009779455.1 Oscillospiraceae bacterium | reverse complement strand
CGTATAAGGTCATAATAAACGATTTGTCAAAATATAACGAAACGGTGACGGAGCTGAACGCGCTGGACTCCGTTCTGAGGGTGCGCGAAAACAGCGACCTGGCCGGCAAGCTCGTATCGGTCCGGAACGCCGTTACATATATGTGCATGGGCATAATCGCACTGCTGTTCGCCGTAGCAGTATTCATTATCGGGAACACCATAAGGATAACCATGTTTTCGCGCAAGCTTGAAATAAGCATAATGAAGGCTGTAGGCGCGACAAACTGGTTCATAAGGTGGCCTTTTATAATCGAAGGCATGGTTTTGGGGCTTATTTCCGTGATGATCTCATACGGTTTGCTCTATATCCTGTATTCCGCGGTCGCAAACTCCTTCGCGACGGTCATGCTGATGTTCAGCGGCGATTTGGTGTCTTTCGGCGACAACGGCTTGCTGATATTGGTTATCTACGTCTTCATAGGCGTGTTTACGGGTACTATAGGCAGCATAATGTCGATAGGCAAATATCTGCGCGAGCAAGGGAGCGTTATCAGTGATTAGATTTATGAAACGTATTTTTTTAATATTGCTATGCTGCGTCACGGTACTGGCGTCGGTCAACTACTACGCCCCTGCCATGTCTTACGCGGCTGCCAAAGAAGAGGAGCTGGCGGCTTTAAAGAAAAAATCCGATGAGCTGGATTTGCAGATCGCCGAAGCGCAAAAGAAAATCAACGGCTTAAAAGGCGATAAAAGCAAACAGGAAGAAATAGCCGGGGAATATACGGCCCAAATATTCGCAATACAGCAAAAAATAGACGCTTACAATAAAAGCATAGCCCTTCAGCAGGATCTGGCCGACGAAATACAGGCGGAAATAACCGAATTGGACAATAAAATAGCGGATATTGACGCCGAGATAAAAATTTACCAGATCGCTATAGAAGACTGCGAAAAGAATATAGCGGAAACATATGACATATTAAGCCAAAGGCTCCGTGCCATATATATGAGCGGAGAATCTTCGGAAATAGAAATATTGTTGACGGCCGACAGCCTTTCCACCTTTTTGATGCGCCTTGAGCTGGCAAGCGGCATAGCCCGCCGCGACGTTGAGATAGTGAACGGCTTAAAAGAAAACATACAAATGAGGGAGGACCAGATAGCCGACCAAAAAAAGGCTGTCATGGAATTTGAGGAAGCCAAACAGGTTCATGCGGAAAAAAAGAAGGTCCACACGGATAAAATAGCCGAAATAGAGTCCTTCAGAGCGATTGAAGCGGCTAACAGGGCGGACGAGCAGAGAAAGCTGGATGAAGTGAAGGAAAGGCTCGACGAAATAAAAAACGATACGGCGATGTATGAGAAGCTTAAAGACAAATACGAGGACCAGCAAGACGAACTGGCCGCCAGGATGGATGAAATTGTCAACGACAGGGCGTCTTTGGGCGACGGCTCGACCGCCGGCAGTTTGAGATGGCCCCTTTCACCCGCTTCAAATACGGCTGTTTCAAGCGGGTACCGCACAGCGAAAAGGCCGAACCATTCGGGGCTTGACCTGATTTATAACGGCGGTTCGGAAGGCAAGCCGATTGTCGCGGCGGCAAGCGGCAAGGTCATTGTGGCCTCATGGCAGGGCGGCTACGGCAACTGCATTATAATCGACCACGGCAAGGGCACAACGACCCTTTACGGCCATTGCAGCAGGCTGGACAAGAAGGTGGGCGACTCCGTTGAAAGAGGGGAACAGATAGCCCTTGTAGGCAATACGGGCTATTCCTTCGGCTCTCATCTGCACTTTGAGGTGCGTATAAACGGCGAACGCAAAAACCCGCAAAATTATGTAAGGAAATAACAGCGTCCCCTGCGGGCTTTGTGTGAATCATGCATTGTGAATTGAAAATTGAATAAAGGGGCGCTGCGAACGCGGCTGAGAGAAGGGAAAAAAACCCGAAAACCCATGAACCTGATACGGATAATGCCGGCGTAGGAATAAAACAAAGACTTTCGCTGTATGCATTGTGCATACGGCGAGTTTTTAATTCCAATTAAAATTGTAATCGGAGGAAAAAGTTTGAAAAATAAATTTTCAAACTTGGAAGTTTTGCCCTTTAATTTTTATATGGGCAAAACATTCCGCCTTTTATCGAAAGGATGGTCATATTCATGAAAAAATCAAACAAATCAACATTGGCGGCGCTTTGCGTCTGCGGGGTTATGCTTTCCATGTCAATCGCCCTTTCCATGTTCAAATTATTTGAGCTGCCCTTGGGCGGGTCGGTGACATTCGCGTCGGCTCTGCCCTTGGGGCTTTTGAGCTACCGCTACGGGCTGAAAACGGGTGTTCCCGCCGCGTTTCTGTCGAGCCTTTTCCACCTTATAAGGGAACTGCATTACCTTTCATACGCGAAAAACCTTGCGGCGGTGACAGTGATAATAGTTTTCGACTACATAGCGGCATTTACGGCGGTGGGCCTCGCGGGGGCATTCAAAAACAAGTACAGCGGCACGAAAAAGTCCGAAATGCTGACCTTTTCGGCGGGGCTGTCACTGGCGGCAGCCCTGCGATTCCTCTGCCACTTCATCTCAGGCGCGGTCGTATGGTACGAATTGACTAAGGAATTGTCCGAAGCGGGGGATTTCGTGAACAGGGCGGGCGCGGTCGTGTATTCCCTGGCCTACAACGCGTCGTATATGCTGCCGGAGCTGGCGGTCTGCCTCGCGGTGGGGGTTCTGCTGTGCGCCAAGGTCAATATCGCCAGAATCGGGCCGAATATCATGTAGGGGACGATGCCCGCATCGTCCCGCAAGATAACGTCCTATAAATTATCGCGAATATGAACACAGCTTTAATAAAATGAAATATATATGAATACCATTGACATACACCTATTGTGGTGTTAAACTTTAATTGGTAAAATTTATTTATGAAAGGTTGGTTGAAATGAATCCTTTGAGTTTTTTGTTAGTTCCTTTTTTTCCATTATTCATATTAATTGCGTTGGTTTGGGATTTGATTAGTTATGGAACGAATCCTTTTCATTTGTTTTAGTTTCTTTTAAATTTATTCACGTTATAGCCCGATCCGTAAGCTGCAAACTTACGGATCGGGTTATTCTTGATAAATTTAATTTTTATATCCGGCTTGTAGGGCGTATAAGAAAACGGGAAATTTTAAATAAAATAATAGTTGATTAATTCACAATATAATGCTATAATTATAATAGAAGGATGGTGTTGATTTTGGACGAAGAAAAGAAAAACGAAAACAGCGGCGAAGAAAATGAAATTTTGAAGGGCGAAAACATTGAAAACACGCCGGAAAACAGCGGGGATGAACCTGTAACGGCGGAAGAAGCGGAAAGCGAAGAAAGCCTTGAGGAAGAGCTTGACAAGGTTTTGGACACGTTTACCGACGAGCTTGAAAAAAGCAAAGCCGATTATGAACCGGCGGCTGAGGCCGAAGCGGAAGATGGTGAAGAATCCGAACCCGGCGGCGAAGCGGAGGAGGAAAAAAAGCCCTGCTCCGTGTGCGGCGAAAACCCCGTTGACACAAGCGACAACCCCGCAAGCGAATACTGCGAAAAATGCCGAAAAGCGAGAATTAAGTACCCCCTCCCGGTAAAAGGCACGCTGGCGCTGATTCTGCTTATAATTTCCGCCTTGTTCGCGGTTATGTATTTTACGGTGAACCTCTCGCCCGCGAAAATGTATGCCGACGGCATCAAACTTGAAAAAAGCGGGGCTCAGGGAGAGGCTCTTGAAGCTTACGAATACGTGGCCGGCGCTTTTGACGCCATTTCCGTCAAACCGTATAACCTTTACGGCAGGGACACCGAAATGCGGTATAAAATCGGCGATATTGAAAACGTGGGCAAGTATGCCGGCGAATTCAACTTTAAACTTGACAAGGGCAATATAGGATCTTCCGCGTTTAACTTCCCGTCGTACCTGCTCTCCCGGCTCCCGAAATATAAGCGGGTGGCCGTATACAACGACAAGGTAGAAAGCTTTTTGGAAGGCGTCAACGAAACTTACGCGGTATACAGCAAATACGAGGTTCAAACGGCTGCCGATTTAAACGATGAAGTATTAGCCGAAATAGAAAGCCTCACCGGTGAAGATACGGACGCCGCTTATCCGGAATACAGGGCAGCGGGCATATATTATTCTTGCTACAACGCCGCGAATATGCTTCAAAAAAGCGAAGAGGAGCAATTGGCTTATTTAGAGAAAATAGCGAAAAGCGCGCCTGACGCTTATTGGCTGTACGGCTATCCGCTATATCAAAATTATATGGAAGCCTCCGATTACGGCGAAGTGTCGGCCCTGACCGGGAAAATGCTAAAAAATTACAAATATGACGCAATGGCGCGCTATATGCTGGCTTCGGTTTACAGGTATCAGAACGAATATGATAAAGCCATAAAAGAATGCGAAAAATTAAGCGGCTCGGGCGCCCTTCGCGCCGAACGCGCCGTCAACCTCCTTTTAAAAGATGAGGCCAGGGAGGCGTATACCTTTTTGCTGGAAAATGAAGAAAGTTTTTCGACTTATATGGAGTTTGACACCTTTGCCGTTTGTTGCCTGATTACGGGCGAACAGGAAAAATATGAGGAAATAAGCCAGCTGTTCGAATATTACGGATATACTTTCAGCGAAGGCGTATACAGGCTGGAAGACGGCGAAGACGCCAAAACGGTCCTTGAAGATATGTATTTAAATAAAGGAGGCAAAGGTTGAAAAATAAATTTTCAACCTTAGGTTTTGTGCTTTTAGAGCAGAATGCCCGAAATTCCGTTTGCACGGAATCGCACAATTCCCCTGTCATAATCAAGAAAGGAATTTTATTATAATGGCTAAAATTTACGCAATAACAAGGTATCTGACTATAATCGGCGCTGTATTCAGGGGCTGGCTGGAGCAGGTCGGCTGCAGGCGCCGCAAGATCCCGGTTGAAGACAACCGCTGCCTCCGCTTTAACGAAATGTGCTCGCATATTGAGCACGAGCAGCTTTACGACAGGAAGAAAGCGGCGGGGCTATGCGTTGCACCCTTTATCGTAACCGCTTTTATGGGCATATTCTTTATGGCGCCCGGCGCGCTGATGACGATTTTCGTCGGTGATTATTCGGTTTTTTCGCTGTTTTTCCTTTGGATTGGGATATCTCTTTGGACGAATATGTTCCCGTCGATGGAAAACGCGATGTATTACTCCCAACTGGCCGAGGAAAGCGGTAAGGGCAAAATCCTCTCAAAATTGATGCTTTCGGGGGCAAAGCTTGAAAGCACGGGCCTGACCCTTGTGACCTCGGTATTGGCAGCATACCTTGTCGCCAGTATTTTTGCGATGATATTATAAAAAATATTGAAGCTTTCCAAAAACTTTATAAAAAGCACACCCCGTAGGGGCGGGCCTCGTGTCCGCCCCTACGGGATTGTTGGTTTTTAAAGGTATAAAATTAGACCTCCTCGGAAATTAAATCACAGTGTCTTGGCTGTCTTTTTTCGCCTTCACTGCGTCAAAAATACTCGCAATAAACAAATTATTTCTGCGTTTTTTTTCCTTGCGGAGACGAAAAAATCCTCGCCAATCCACTCGCACTTAATTTCCGAGGAGGTCTATTGTATAAATAAAAAAAAACCGTCAATAATTTCCAAGTATCTGCTGATTATAATTTAGAAAAGGACGGTTTTTTTATTGAACAACATACTGAAATTAAAAAAGAAGGCGTGCATTTATACCGCCGTCATAAGCGTTGTGTCGTTTTTCGCGCTAAACTCCCTGTATTTTGCCGCACGGTGCGCCAACGTGCGTGAAAACGTTTTAAGGCTGCATATCATCGCTAACTCAGACAGCGCGGAGGATCAGGCCTTGAAGCTCGCTGTGCGCGACAGGCTGCTTGAAACGGGCGCGGATATCTTTTACGGCGCGGAAAATATCGGCGAAGCGGCGGAGAAAATCGAATTTTCATCTTCCGAGCTTGAAAACAGGGCGAGGGAAGCCGTTAAAGAATACGGGTTCGATTATGGCGTAAGCGTAAATTTGACGGAGGAATATTTCGACACCCGGGCCTATGAAAACTTCACAATGCCCGCAGGGTATTACAGGGCGGTCAAGGTTGTAATAGGCGAAGGGGAGGGCCGCAACTGGTGGTGTGTGATGTTCCCGCCCTTATGCCTCCCCGCTGCCTCGGGCAGCGGGGAGCCCGAACGGAATAACGGCGGCAGCCTGCACGCCGTTTTGACGGACGGAGAGGCCAATATAGTTGAGCAAAGCTCAAAATACGAGGTCCGGTTTAAAATAGTGGAGATTTACGAAAAATTAACGCGGAGGAAGTAATGCGGGCAGACACGCTCCCGCATCGGTTATTTTAATTTCCCTCCCGCCGAAAAAAAGGGTTTTGGCGCATACTTCATTTTGATTCTGCACCCTGCACAATTCATAAACCGCCGAAAGGAAGTCTGTTTTGGATATCCCGTCCAAAACAGGCGTCATTATGTTTGAGGGCGCGCTTATTTTCCCGATTGAAAGAGCCCCGGGGCCTGACGTATAATCAAGCGTAAGGTTTAAAGTGTTGTTGACTTCCGTGCCGCCGCTGCCGGGAACCGTTACCGTTAAAAAACTGCCGTCGGCCGTTTTTATGTCTCCGCTTAAGACCAATGACACGCCGTATTCGTCAAATACGCGTTCGGCGAAATGTTCGTATTTGTCAAAATTACGGGTTATGATTTTTATACGCGAAAAAAATGGCAGAAACCTTTCAATTTCGTTTACCGCTTCGCCTTTTATGTCTATTATACTTAAAATGTCGCTTTTTTTATTGAATTTCAAGTTTTCCAGCAATTTTAAAGCCGTATTAAAAACTATTTTGGCCGGGAAATATTCCGATTTATATCTTTCTATCCTGCTGTTTCGGGGGATTTCTATATAATCCGGGATCAGCATCCTTTTTACGCACCGGCCGGCTGCGTATTCAATTTCGCCCCAGGGAATATGCCCCTCCCGCGTTCCCGCACGCAGATAATAATAAAAACTGCCGGAATCCAAAGGCTCTCTTTGAAGGCCGACGGGATAAGGGTATTGCCGCTTTTTAAAAAACGGGCGTTTAGCGGGCGGCTCGCCCTGCAATATCTCCAATATGGCAAACATATTTTACCTCGATTGCCGTCTATTATCGGCTGTCGGCTAGAATTTTTAATACTTTATACATTAAATTATGATATTTTATTTAAATATATTATTGTAATATTAAAAGGATTTAGGATTTAAGGTTCATAAAAACACCCCCATTTGTCAAAGGGGGGGGGCTGTCACGAGAGTGACCCGAAGGTCACTTTGGACAGGGGGGATCCCTTGAAAGGAATGAACAATAATATGAAACGCATTTTTTTAATAATGCTGTGCTGCGCTACTGTTTTGGCGTCGGTCAATTATTACGCGCCCGCCATTTCGTCGGCCGCTTCCAGAGATGAGGAAATACAGGCTTTAAAGGATAAATCCGCTAAATTGGATTTGGAAATAGCCAAAGCCCAGAAGAGGATAAACGAACTGAAGGACGACAAAAGCAACCAAAAAGTTTTGGTTGACGAATATAACGCCCAGTTGGACGCTTTGCAGGAGCAGATAGACGTTTTCGACGAAAAAATTAAAATTCAAACCGGTTTTGCCAACGAAATACAAGCGGAGATTACGGCGCTCAATAACCAAATAGCTGAAATTGACGCGGAAATAAAAATTATTGACGACGCTATAGCGGAATGCGAAAAAAATATTGAGGAAACTTATGAAATATTAAGCAGGCGGCTCCGCGCCATATATATGAACGGGGAATCTTCGGAAATTGAGATATTGCTGACAGCGGACAGCCTTTCGACGTTTCTGATGCGCCTAGAGCTTGCCAGCGGGGTGGCCCGCCGCGACGCGGAGACGGTAAACGGCTTGAAAGATAATATTAAAATGCGGGAGGAGCAAATAGCCGGGCAAAAAAAGGCCAAAGCGGATCTTGAAACGGCAAAGCAGACCCACTCTGAAAAAAAGAAGGTACATACTGACAAGATAACCGAAATAGAGAATGAGAAAACGGTGGTGGAGACCCATAACGCCGAATTTCAAAAAAAACTGGACGCGGTATCCGCAGAGCTTAAAAAGCTGGAAAGCGACAGCAGGTATTTTGAAAACCAAATCAGCAAATGGGAGGACGAAAAGGACAAATACGCCGATAAGATCGACGACCTTTTGCATAATAAAGCTTCAACAATAGGCAGCACCCCCGAATCAACCCCGGCAAGCGGTCTGATATGGCCGCTCTCCCCCGCTTCGGATACTTATGTGTCGAGCGGGTACCGCACGTCGAAGCGGCCCAACCATACGGGCGTTGACCTTTGTTACAACGGCTCGTCCCAGGGGAAAAAGATAATCGCATCCGGCAGCGGCAAGGTCATTGAGGCTTCTTACCACGGCGCTTACGGCAATTGCATGGTAATCGACCACGGGAACGGTCTTTCCACTCTTTATGCCCACTGCAGCTCTTTCGCGAAGTCCGTCGGAAGCAACGTCACGAAGGGTGAAACCATAGCCTATATTGGCAGCACGGGACGCTCCACCGGCCCGCATCTGCATTTTGAGGTGCGTATAAACACAAGCGGCGGCATCGAAAGGAAAAGCCCGCTGAATTATGTGAGCAAATAAGCAAACAAAAATTATATAAAAAAAGAATTGTGCATTGCCTACATCCTCTCATTCAACAGCTGCTCCAGTTCATTCATAAACGTGTTTATATCCTTGAACTGACGGTAGACAGACGCGAAGCGGACGTAGGCTACCTCGTCTATATTTTTAAGTTTTTCCATGACAAGCTCGCCTATATGCGTCGTCGCGACTTCCCTGTCGATGGAGTTTTGCAGGTGGTTTTCGATTTCGTCGGCGGCTTTTTCGATCACATCCAAAGGTACCTGCCGTTTTTCGCAGGACTTCCACATACCGTTGATGAGCTTGTTGCGGTCAAAGGTTTCCCTTGATTTATCCTTTTTGACAACAATCAGGGGCACGTTTTCTATGATTTCATATGTAGTGAACCGCTTCTGGCAGGTCATGCATTCCCTGCGCCTGCGTATCTTTTCTCCTTCGTCCGTCGGGCGGGAGTCCACGACCTTGCTTTCCTCATAGCTGCAATAAGGGCAGCGCATAATATCAAATCCTATCTTTTATCATTAACTTTATTTTAACATATGTAACTAAAAATAACAAGGGGTAAAGCGAAAATAAATCTTAACCTTTATAAGCCTTATACTTCCTCACCGCATCGAGGATTGCGGCGGCATTTTCGAGCGGTACGTCGTAATTAAACTCTATCGAAAGCCCCAGGCCCCCCTCCGGCAGATAAAGCTCCTCCACGCACCCGCGCACCATGCCGTCAAGCTCCGAGGGCGTGGCGAAGGGGTAAATCTGCCTGTCAAGGTCGAGGTTTATGGGAATTTTACCCTTGCAGACGCGTACGAGGTTGCCGAGCCCGTTTGCGCGGAGCTGGGGGTTTATCATGTCCACGCCGCATTCTTTCAGATCAGGCATTATTTCATATATCTGCCCGTCGGTGTGCATATAGATAAGCTTTCCCGCGTCCTTGACCTTTTTGTACATCTTCGCAAAGCAGGGCTTCAAATATTTCCGCCATTTTTCCGCGCCCATGGCAAGCCCGTTCTGCATACCCAAATCGTCGCCGAAACCCATGCATTCGCCGGCTTTGGGCAGTTCGCAGTCAATTTGTATGAGGTTGTATTCCAAGACTTTGTCAATAAGGATTTGCAGCTCATCGCATTCGTCGCCAAAATCCATCATTATTTCGTTAAAGCCCCTCAAATCTATGAGCCGCAGGTACATAAATCCGTGGGGCAGGCTGCCGTCGCGGTTTTTGGGTATCTCAAGCCTCCGAACGTCCTCCCGCGTCGGCACGGGGTGCGGGGCCACCACAAGGGAGTCCATCCCCTTTACCTCGTTTTCCCAAACACAGCCCCATTCGTCCGTCCACAAGCCCTCTGTGTACCTGCCGGAAAGGGTGGCCTCGTAATTTTCCAAATCCGGGATAAAGCCTATAAAATCCGGGTACTGCTCCGCGAAATAGACCATTTCCTCCCCGAGCCTCAGCCACATGGCAGGCAGAATGCCCACGCTGACGGGGATTTCGGCGGGGTAGTCCCAGGTCATCGCTTTAATAAGGTTTTTGTCCATAATTATGCCCTTTCATAATGTGTCCACATTCTTACAATTTTAATAGTTCCCTGATAGGGGACGCCGTTTTCGTCCTTTTCGCAATCATGATTCGGTAAAACTTGATATACAAGGCGGTGTTGTATATTTATCCTGCGAGAATAGGTATTTTCGCAGCTTTGCAATTTTTCATAGGGAGGCGGATTTTGATAGGGGTTATAGCGGATTATCCTTATCAGTTCCGCCGCTTTTGGCTTCAAGCCCGATTGCTCTATTTTTTGCGCGTCTTTTGCCGCCTGACGCGTCATAGCATCCTTATACATCGGGCCATACCTCGGAAACCGGGACGCATTCGGAAACAGGCGTATTTACCCCCGCTTGAATCGATTCAAACATACCGGGAATGCCGCTGAGGTAAGCGGTGTCGCCGGCTTCAAAAATATCGCG
>WREG01000054.1 GCA_009779455.1 Oscillospiraceae bacterium | reverse complement strand
TCGACAGCCTTAATTCAAAGGGCGTCAGCGTCAATCTGGACCCCGCCAACCTTGTGATGGTGACGGGCGACGACCCCGTGCAGGCGGTTTACACCTTAAAGGATTATATCGTCCATACCCACGCGAAGGACGGCATACAGCTGAAATACAAAGACCCCGACATAGTTTACGGCATGGTCGAGGAAGCCGGAAAAAGCTTCCCGTCATATCTTGAAACCCCGCTGGGCGAAGGAAGCGTAGATTTCCCGAACTACCTCAAAGCCTTGAACGATATCGGATATAAAGGTTTTTTGACGATTGAGCGCGAGGTCGGGGAGGACCCGTCTGTGGATATCGCGAATGCTATCACGTTTTTACGGGAAAAAATGGCGGCTCTATAGGGGCGAATAGTATCCGCCCGCTGTTGGATAGGCAGATAATCGTAGGGGACGGCTATCCGTGCTGAAGCGGCACATTGTCCTTGACGCCCTTTTGTTATTAAATCGAAAATATAATTATATGAAAAACATAGCAATAATCAGTTTTAGCGACGCGGGCACGGAAGCGGAAGCTTTACGTCAGGCATTGGAGCATCTTGGATATTTCATTATAATGTACAGGATTGGCAGGCCGCAGGATTTTATAAAAATAATCTCCGGCGAAACGGGAATTCATTTTGATTTCATGATAATTTCCTGCCACGGCAGGGACGGCAAAATAAAACTGCCCGTATTGGGCGAGGATGTTTATTTCGGGGATGAGCCGCGCAGTGATTTCGGCTATACCGAAATAAACAGATATTTGAAGCTCAAAAACACCTGCATCATAAATTCAGGCTGTACGACAGGCGATAAAGCCATATCGGAAGCGTTTGCAAAAAACGGCAACAAATATATAGCCCCTGCGGATTATATTGAGGGGTCGGGAGCGTTCGTTTTTACCGTTTTGTTCTTTTATTACCTTTCGCAGGAAGGGTATGATATTGCTTCGGCGTATAAAAGAGCCCGTGAAACCGATTCTGAAACAGGCTTGTTTGCTTATTTTTAGCGTTAAACAGTATACATCCCCCTTGCCAGCTTCACTTTCCCCCTGACGCCCAAATGATCCCCGATAATGATTACAATACCGTGAATTGATTTAATCCCGTCCGCGAAATCCAAGGCTTTTTCTATATCAGCGGCGGTCTGCACGATGTTTCCGCAGGCCGTCGCGGTAGCGTCGGCCAATGCGGCCGAGCGCGAAAGCACAACAAGCGCGTCGGTTTTTCCGAAACTCAGCGAAGGTCCTACCGTTCCCGAAGACGTGCATATGCCGAGGGGCGTATCCTGCGCCTCGATTTCAAGCGCCACATGGCCTGACAAAACAGATTCGCCCGCGAATATCCCCACGCGTCTGAGCCGGCTCGTCTTCATGTATATGTCCCCGCCGTTTTCGACGATAACCTCGCGGCAACGCTCCGCCAGGGCTTTGCCCACTGCTTCGGCTATCGCGCCCGCTACTGAAGCCATCGGCCCGACATTTACGCTATAAGCGGCGTCCGCCATGATTTCAGCGATCTCCGGGGCGCCGGGCAGCAAATCACACGGAGACAAAGCGGTAATAAACCTTGGATCCCTTTTAATATATTCTTCCAAAGGGCGGCGGATATCCCTGATAGTCTTTTCCGCAAAAACGGTAAGCCCCTTTGAATATTGATCCCTGTTTACGCCAATCTGCAAATCCGTCTCCTCTATCGCGGCCCGGAAATAAATTAAATCGTCCTGACGGTAGCTGCGCCTGTAAAAACGATCCGTATACTCCAATTATAAACGAACCTCCATAGCTTTCACAGGGCATAATTTTACACAAAGCCCGCATATTATACAATTGTTTTCATCGAAGGCGACCTCCATGGACGGGTGCCGAAGATACAGCGCTCCTGTCGGACATACGCCCGTGCAGGCGCCGCACATGAAGCACTTGTCTTCATCGCGCCTTATCTCCCTGTCAAGGCTTTGGACGGTAACGCCCAAGCCGCGCAGATAATCCAAGCCTTCTTCGCATTTTTCACCGCTGACCTCCAATACCATCTTGCCCCGCTTCTGGGGATTGACGTTGGCCTGCGCGATATTTACGACTAAATCATAATCTTTGACTAAGCGGTATATGACAGGTTTGACCGATGTATCCATATCAAAACGCAAAACAATCATTTTTGATTTCATATGGTCAAACCCCCTTCTCCTTATTTTCATTTAAGAAATTCAGTTTAATCTGGTCTTCCGGCGAAGCCAGCGACTTTACCGGTTTTGTCAGCAGGAAGCCGCTTTCTAAAATCCATGCTTTAAGCGTCGCGGCGATTTCCCTCGCCTTCGGTATGCTGGATAAAGGAGCGGTTCGCACTTCCCGGTCATCCACGCTTATTTTGCCGCTTTTTAAATCCGCATAACTTACATAACACAGCGCCTTTCCCTCTCTTGCCGGATAATCTGTTCCGTAATTGACCACCGGCGCGTACAAATCCTCGTCTTTAAGGGCGGCATAATACGCACTTTCCTCATTCAATATGGGTATCGGGACGCCTACCCCCACGGCAAGCGACGCGCCATAACCGAGAATGCTGAGCCCCGCGAGCCACTTCGGACTCATCTGCTTCAAGTCGCCGATCAACGCGAGTGTCCCTCCGGAACCGCAGACTTCCTTTCCGTCAATGTTAAGCATGGAGGGGGAATGCTGGGTTCCGTTCCATGCGACGTAACCTACGCCCCCGCCTAAAAAAATCTTTGTCCCGACGCCGATGGCTTTTAAATGCGGATCCTTGAACAAAGGGCTGAGCTGGCCGGACGTTGAAAAGTTGGCGTTTTCCATATGCGGCCTCAGCATCCCCATGTATGTATATACCGTCCGATCCGAAAGATTTACGGCGCAGTTATAATTCTGGTAAGCGTTCCTCGGGTTAAAAAGAATCGCCTCGTTAATTTCATCTAAAGATATTTCGGTCTCAATATCTTTGCGCGGATAGCAGTCCGTTCCGTAACTCAGAGCCTTTAATTTGATCGGACGGCCCGCGACCAGGTCCTGTATAACATGGCCGCCGCCGTAAGGGAAGCCGCCGGGGTAATTTTTATTGAGCGGGTCGTCGTCCGGAACCTCCGTAGCCCCTATATACGCGTCAACAGCCGCGATTCCGGCATAGGCCGAAACGCCGTTAAGCCATACTTTCTGCATCCTGATTCTGGGCGAAGTGTGCCCGAAGCTTAAAAAAGCGCCCGACGAACACATGGGCGCAAAAGTGCCGGTGGTTACTACGTCAACCTCCGCGGCGGCCCTTGATAAGCCTTTTTCTTCTGACAACCCTATTAATTCCTCAGCGGTTACGACGACCGCCTTGCCGCTTTTGATCTTTTCGTTTATTTCCTCATATGTTTTTTCCATGTTGACCCCTTTTTTATATTTTTAAGATAACTCCTGATTCTCAAATCCTAACATCTTATAATACCATATATATAATTTATTTTCAAGTATGCTATTGCATTTTGATGAAATTTTTGTTATTATTTATTTTATGTTTTTGTCTTAATTATAATAAGAATAAAGGGATTTGAGAAATGACAAGCAAACAACGCGCGGAATTAAAATCAAAGTCGAACAAACTGGAACCTGTATTCCAGCTCGGCAAAAACGGGATAACGGAAAGCTTTATAAGACAAACGGAAAAATGCATTGAAGCTTTGGAACTTATAAAAATCAAGGTTTTGCTCGACACCTCCCCCGTGCCGCCGAAGGAGGCGGCGCGGGAAATAGCCGAAAAGACAAAATCGGAGGTTGTGCAGGTAATCGGCGGGGTTATCATTCTTTACAGATATAATCCCCGTTTAAAAAAACGCTGATTTTTGTAGGGGCAGATTAGATATCCGCCCGAACAGAACACAATATAATTTTATATCACGGGCAGATATTGAATCCGCCCCTGCGGAATTGTAAAAAACTTTAAAAATGAAAAATATTATCCTTATAATCGCCGACCAGCTGCGCTATGACGTAATCGGCGAAACAAAAAAATATCCCGTTCACACGCCGAACCTTGACGCGCTTTGCCGCGACGGCTATTTTTTTAACAGGGGCTACACCCAAAGCCCCGTCTGCGCTCCCGCGAGGACGGCTATATTGAGCGGCAAAATCTCCGAAAAAAGCGGCGCGATAGCGAACCCGGGGCTTTTCCCGGAGCGGTTTTTGCTGCCGGAGGACTTTAATTTTGTGAAAACCTTGCGGCAAAACGGCTATGAAACCCGGCATTTCGGCAAATGGGGCATAACAGACCGATTCAGCCCCTGCGAGTACGGCTTTGACAGCCATGTTTCTTTTGCGGAATACGGCAAAAAATACCCCTCGGAGAAATCAACTTTGAGCGGCGTCGAATATTTCAAGGATTGCCGCCCTGACACCTCCCCGTCGCCTTCTGTAGGCGAATGGCTGGCGGAAAACGCCGCGGAAAACATAAAAACCGCAGACAGGCCTTTTTATATGCAAATCGAGTTCAGCGAGACCCATGTGCCGTTTATCCCTAAAGAAAAATATTACAATATGTATAAGGATTTGAAGATAGACCCGCCTTACAGCTTCATGAACGAAAAATTTATCAATAAGCCTTATATACAAAAACAGCAGATGTATTCATGGAATATCGAAAACGACGGTTTTGACGTATTCGCGGAACGCCTGCGCTGCTATTTCGCCCTCGTGACCCAGCTTGACGCCGCAGTGGGCATGATAACGGGCGCGCTTAAAGAAAAAGGGCTTTACAACGACACAATCATAATATTCACCGCCGACCACGGGGAGATGTGCGGCTCCCACCGTATGCACGAAAAACATTACGTAATGTATGACGACGTTGTTCGGGTTCCGTTCATATTAAAGGGGACGGAAAATGAACATAAAAGCTTTGGCGACGCCCTTGTGAACGCTTCCCTTGATATCGCCCCGACCCTGTTTTCTCTTTGCGGAATCGAAACGCCTGACGGCGCGGGGCTTGACGGAAAATCCCTCGCCCCTCTTTTGACGGGCGAAACGGGCGAGGGCGCGTTCAGGGAGTTTTTATGCGCCTCCTATAACGGCGCCCAGTTCGGGCTTTATACACAGCGGATGATAATAAAGGACAATATAAAATATATCTGGAACCTGACAGATGTGGACGAGCTTTACGACCTTGAAAAAGACGGGTACGAATGCGAAAACCTTGTTTATGACGAAAAATACGCCGATATATTAAAAGGGCGGCGGCGGGAGCTTTATTGCGAGCTTGAACGGCTCGGGGACAGGCTTTGCGTGAACGCCTGGTGCGAAAACCAGCTTTTGAATAATAAAATTTATTGAAAACCAACTGAGAAAAATCATTGAAAACCTTAAAAACGAAGGAGTATGAAGAATGAACGCGACAATGCTTAATTTTGATGAATTAGCGAAAGAAATTATTAGAGTTTTGGAAGAAACAAAAACGATTGTTTTTGCGACATCACAGGACAATAAGGTAACAGCAAGGACAATCAACCCTGTAAATATCGGTTTAGATATTTATTTTGGGACGGGCAACCCAAGCCCGAAGTATCAGCAAATCTGCGCAAACCCCTATGTGGCGCTTGCAACCGGTTCCATACAGATTGAAGCCATCGCCGCTGCAGAGGCAACATCGGTTAATTATCCTTCCGAAAATCCTGAATATTCAAAAAAATACGATATTAAGTTTCCTCACCAAGCGGGTGGCTTATATCCTCCTGCTAAAGACGGCGTTATTATTAAATGCGTTCCGACTAAAATTACATTATTCAAATTTACTGATAAATCGTATTGGGATACTCTTGATATAAAAGAAAAAAGAGCGTACCGCGAATGAACCCCATAATTTTAGTAAAAAAGGAAAAAAGGATATGAATGAAACATGAACACATTGTTTTCAAAAAAATCAATCGAATTTTTAGTTGAAAACAGGCTGCGCAACGACAAAGCGTGGTTTGAAGAGCATAAAAGCGACTACCAAAAATACCTTGTGGAGCCTTTTAAAGCCCTTGTAACCGCCCTTGCACCCGCATTGTCGGATATAGACGGCAAATTGATCTGCTCGCCCAAAATTGACGGCTCGATTTCCCGAATTTGGCGCGACATCCGCTTTTCAAAGGACAAATCCCTGTTCCGCGACATGATGTGGTGTATGTTTGTGCGGGAAAAGCACGTGAACCTTCCCGAATTCTTTTTCGTGATTTCCCCCGACAATTTCTTTTACGGCTCCGGCTATTATTCCGCCGGGACGTCGAGCATGGAGAGCATCCGCAAGCTGATACTGGACGGCGACAAAGATTTCAAAGCGGCGCTAAAGGTTTACGAAAACCAAAATTTATTCGCGCTTGAAGGGGATACATATAAAAAAAGCAGGTTCCCCGGCGCCCCGGAAAACCTGCGTAATTGGCTCAACCGCAAAGGCATATGTTTTATACATTACAGCGCCGATTTTGATTTATTATATTCAGAAAAACTGCCGGATGTTGTAGCCGAAGGGTATAGAACCCTTGAACCAATATACAAATTCCTTATAAAAGCGGAAGAAAGAAAATAAAGGAGATTTCTTATGTTAAAAATCGGAATGGCCGGGGCGCGCTGCCTAAGCTTCGCCCTGGGCTTTAAAAACCACCCGGAGGACGTTGAGCTGACAGCCCTCTGCGACCTTGACGAAAACGTCCTCAAAGAAAACGCGGAAAAGCACGGCATCACGAAAACCTACAGGGTTTATGAGGATATGCTCGAAAGCGACATAGACGCGGTTGTTGTTGCTACGCCCATGCAGTTCCATGCGGAGCAGGTGATAAAAGCCCTTGAAGCGGGGAAGCACGTGCTGTCGGAAGTCACGGCGGGGGTCACAATGGACGAGCTTTGGTGGCTTATCGAGGCCGTGGAAAAAAGCGGCAAAACCTATATGTTCGCCGAAAATTACGCCTACATACCGCAGAACCAGGTTATCGCGGGGATGGTGAAAGACGGCCTGTTCGGCAGGCTTTATTTCGGCGAGGGGGAGTACCTCCACAACATCCGCGACCGCCTTGTATACCCGGACGGCAAAAAGACCTGGCGAAACTGGTGGCAATGCGGAAAAAGGGGATGTTTCTACCCCACGCACAGCGTAGGCCCCGTAATGCAATGGTTCGCAAATGGAGGGGATAAAATAAAAAGCGTGATATCCCTCGGCTCCGGGCAAAATGTGGCAAAAGAGACAGGCCTGCGGCAGGACGACACCACAATCACCCTCTGCCGCCTTGAAAGCGGCGGGCTTGTAAATGTACGCGTGGACTGTATGTCGAACCGCCCGCACAATTTGTCATATTACAGCCTGCAAGGGACAAACGGCTGCTACGAGGCCCCCCGGGGACTGGGTGACGACCACAAGGTCTGGATAAACGACGGGGTTTCCGACGCTTTCAGCCCGAAATGGCAGCCGCTCTCGGATTATTACGAAAAATACCTCCCCGACCGCTTTAAAAACGCCACGGAGGAGCAAAAAAACACCGGCCACTGGGGCGGGGACTTCTTCCTTGTGGACGACTTCCTTGAAGCGGTCAAAACCGGCGCGAAGCCCGCCATAGACATATACGACGCATGCGAATGGACTGCGGTTGGGCTGCTCTCTGAAATATCCGCCACGAATAACGGCAGAGAAATCATGATGCCGGATTTCAGGGGGAATTTGCCGCTTGAGCAGCAAATTACGAAGTTATTTTAAATATTTTTAAAATATAACGGACAGATCGGGCGCGGAGGGAAAATTTTGAAATACAAAGCTCTTTTTTTGGATTTCTATGGAACTTTAGTACACGAAGATGACGCGGCGATTGCAACTATAACGCGGAAGATAAGTTATTGCTTGCCTTCAAGCAATACGCAAAAGGAAGTTGCTTCATACTTGTGGTCTGAATTTCGGCAGCTTTCTAAAAATAGCTTCGGTGGGAACTTTAGGACGCAAAGAGAAATAGAGATTATATCAATCCAAAAAACATTGATATGCTTTCAATGCAAAAATTTAGATTTGGATATTGATGAACTATTATTTAGTTATTGGGTCAAGCCGGAAATATTTGAGGACACGCTGCCGTTTTTAGAAGAGAATGCTCTTCCTGTGTGTATTGTTTCTAATATTGACAGAAAAGATATTCTAAAGGCAATGGATTTTCATGGCATGGCTTTTGAAAATATAATTACCAGCGAAGAAGCAAGATCATATAAGCCCCGTCCGGAAATTTTCCAAACGGCTTTGGAAAAAATGAATTTATCGAATCAGGAGGTGCTGCATATCGGCGATTCTCTGGCTGCGGATGTTTTTGGGGCGCAAAAATTAGGGATTGATTCATTTTGGCTGAACCGCAAAAACCGAAATATGTCAAATGATTGCCCAGCAACATATAGTGGCAATACATTGGCCGATGTTCTTAAAATATTATTGTAATTTTTATTATCCGGGTATATAATAGAAGCAGGAGTTGATTATAATGAGCGAAACGGTTATAAATATGCAATCGATACAAGAAATTTTATTGCGCTTGATCAATACCAAGCAGGTACTGCTCCGCGAGGAAGAGAACGGCAATATAACGCTAATCCCTATGGAAAATGCAAATTTTCCGATAGAATTGACTGACTTGGAAATTAATAAAAAAATACAAGCGGGGCTGGACGATATCGCGGCCGGCCGTGTTTTCCCGATGGACGAAGTTTTTGCGGAGCTTGACCGGGAGTTTGATATATGAAAACATGGAAAGTGGTCATTTCCGCCAACGCAAAAGCCGATTTAAAAGATATTTACGGATATATCGCTTATACGCTTTTAGAACCGCAGATCGCCAAAAATCAAAAAAAACGTATTACGGAAAATATCAAGAAATTAAAACAGTTTCCCGAAAGTTTTCCGATATACGAAAATGAGCCTTGGCATTCATTGGGGTTAAGGCGGTTTTTTGTGAATAATTATACCGTGATTTATCAAGTGTTTAAAGAAAAAAACACAGTTTCTGTTGTCACGGTCATACATAGCAGAAGAAATATTGATAATGTATTGGGGAAGGCTTTAAAATGATAATTGACTTTCACACCCATGCGTTCCCTGACGCCATCGCCGACAGGGCGATGGCGTCTTTGACGGAAAACGTGACAGACATATGCCCGCCCGTCTGCGGGGGGAAGGTTTCGGACATAATCGGCAATATGGACAGGTGCGGAGTGGATATCTCCGTCCTCCAGCCCGTTGTCACAAAGCCGTCGCAGATAATAAAGACAAACGAATGGGCAAAAAGCGCGCAGTCCGGCCGGATTATATCTTTCGCCGGGCTTCATCCCGCGTCGGGAAATTATAAAGAAGAAATAAATATGGTAAGCGGGATGGGCTTCAAAGGCGTGAAGCTCCATCCCGAATACCAGGAGTTTTACGTGGACGACCCGGAAGCTTTGCGTTTTTTGGATTGCATTTTGGACAAGGGGCTTATGGTGCTTTTGCACGCGGGGGTGGACATAGGCATACCAAGCCTGCACAGCGACCCAAAGCGGCTGGCAAATATGCTTGATAATTTGCGGGGCGGCACAATAATAGCCGCCCACATGGGCAGCCACGCCATGTGGGACGGCGTGGAAAAACACCTTGCCGGCAAGGATATCTATTTCGACACGTCGATGGGCTTTGAATATTACAGCGAGGAGCAGTTTTTAAGGATAGTAAAGGCCCACGGCGCGGATAAAATCCTTTTCGGCTCCGACGCGCCCTGGAGCGACGCGGCGCATGAAATCGCCAAAATAAAATCGCTGCCGGTTGAAGGCAGCGAAAAGAACGCTATTCTGTATGGGAACGCTTGCAGGCTGTTGGAGCTTGCGTTATAAAGAATTTTCCAGTTTCGCGACATAGCGCAATATCATACGGGCGTTTGAATTTATAATTATGTTTAGTATAAATTGGTATAAATAAAAAAGACGGCGAGGTAATCGACCGTCCTTTTATTTTGTAATGAAGCTAAAAATTTAACATCATTGATAAATTGATAAATCTAAACTTTTAAGATATTCGACAGCTGATTTGGGGTAATAATAACCCGTAAAACACATATCAAAAAGATACGGGTTATTTTCTATGAGCGGATTTGAATAACTCCTGTAATATACCGTGAAATCTTCAATCTGATTCCTTACATTGTATTCCTCAGAATTTAAGCTAATAAGCTTATCATCAGGATAGCGATAAACGATACGATAAAATCGTAGTCCACCACATTGCCCTCGGTGGTGTTAAACACCCCGGTCTTTTGCCAAACGACGTAGGGAACGTGATCGCGCCGGGTTCGGTGTTCGATGACATCTTCCGGCAGCCAGTAAAACGGCATGACGGTGTATTTGTGATCGTCATTGCCGGGTGGAAACACCAGCACCAGCGCCGTGAGGTCGCCGGTGGAAGAAAGGTCAAGTCCGCAATAACAGGGTCTGCCTTCAAGTTCAGATTCGTCAAAGTCCTCACCGCAGGCATCCCATTTATCCATCGGCATCCAGCGGATGTCGGCGTTGTTCCATTCGTTCAAGCGGAACTGTCGGAAGTGCATTTCCTCGGCTGGGTTTTGTTTCGCCTGTTCATACGCCGCCTTGACCGTTTCAAAGGGGATCGTCACGTTGATGGAGGGATTTACCCTTCG
>WREG01000053.1 GCA_009779455.1 Oscillospiraceae bacterium | reverse complement strand
GCGGGCGGGCAGGATCTGTCCGGCGGCGAAAAACAGCGCGTTTCCATCGCAAGGACTATAATCCAGAACCCGAAAATACTTATTTTAGACGAAGCGACGGCGGCGATGGATACGGAAACCGAGCGCAATATCCAAAAATCCCTTTCAGCCTTAAAAGAAGGCCGCACAACCATAGCGATAGCCCACAGGCTCTCAACTTTAAGGGACGCGGAAACGCTGGCGGTCATAGACGAGGGCAAAGTGATAGAAATCGGTGCTTTTGCGGAGCTTATACGAAAAAAGGGCGAGTTTTACAAGCTTTATAAAATACAGTCGGAGGCGTTGAAGGCCGTCGGCGTAGGAGAATAAAGGAGAAATTATGATTGCGGAAAAAACCGAAAAACCTGTTTCGGACATCGGGTTTTTAGACCCGGGAAGCTGCGAATTTTATTTGAATGACAACAACTTTTTAGCGCTTAGGGCAAACGGCGAAAACTACAGGCGCGTACAGGCGGCAAGGGCGCTTCCCCTTACGGATCCGTATAAATGCGTGTGCGTTTTCGATATGGACGGCAACGAGATAGGCATAATTGAGGACGTGGACGGCCTGACGAAGAAAATGGCCGCCCTCGTCAAACAAAACCTTGAAGGCCGCTATTTCTGCCCCGAGCTTTCAGGCATATCCTCAATCAGGGACAAAATGGGGTTTTTCTATTTTGACGTCGATATAAACGGCTTCAAAAAGACCTTTTCCGTGAAAGATATCAGCAAAAGCATACGCCAGCTTGAAAACGGCGAGATCATATTGACGGACGTGGACGGCAACCGCTTTAAAATCCCGGATATTTATAAAATCAAGCCTAAAAGCAGAAGGCTTTTGGAACCTTATTTGTATTAACGGAGATATTTATGAAAAACTTTGTCAGTTTCGATTTAGCAGGCGAAAACGAGCTTTGCGACGGGGTTTTATCTTTTGAAGATAGGCGCGTCACCGCCAAAATCGGCGAAGAAGTGATGTTTTCAAGGAATATGGATGATATACATAAATTAAAGCAGCGGACGGATGTAGGCTGCGGCAGCCTTGAGATGGTTTTCAAAACGCCCGACGGCAAAAAAGGCGACCTGAGCCGGAACCTTGTGGTCTGCCGTTTCAGCATGTCGAAAGTTGAAGAAATCGCGGAATTCGCCAAAATGGTCAACCATTTCATAAAAACCGGCGAACAGGGGGATATTGTCACATCAGAAAGGCGCGTGTGCGAAAAATGCGGGCGGCATTTGCCGAGCGGGCTTGACATATGCATGTTCTGCGTCGATAAAAGCTATATCTGGCGAAGAACCTTCAAGCTTATGAAGCCCTATGTGCCGAGCCTGATAATATCAAGCCTCCTCCTGAGCCTTAACAACGGCGCGCAGGCTTTGTACCCGCTGCTCGCGCAGATGACCATAGATAAATATCTCGAACCTGCCGGGGATGTGATAACGAGGCTTACGCCGATGAACGGGGTTATATTCGCGGCTGTTTTAATGGCCGTTTCCACATTGTTCGGGCAGTTTTTGTTTATAATAAGCAGCCGCCTGTCAAACGCCCTGGGTTCAAATTTTACCAACGATCTCCGCACGGAGGTCTATGACCGCGTACAAAAGCTTTCCCTTTCGTCAATGTCCAAAAAAACAAGCGGCGACCTTTTGAAAAGGGTGACGAAGGATACGCGCATCGTCAGGGAGTTTATATGCGACCAGGGGCGGTTCGCCATTGAACAGGCGATATTGTTTGTTGTAATATTTTTTATTTTGGTTTTTAAAAGCCCCTTGCTTACCCTTATGATTTTTATCCCCGTGCCAATAGCGATGTTTGCGATAAACCGCTTTTGGAAATTTATACACGTCCGCTTTGAAAAGCAATGGCGCATGGATTCCCGTTCCCGCTCGATACTCCACGATATCATAAAGGGGATAAGGGTCGTAAAAGCCTTCGGCAACGAAGAACGGGAGATTGCGAAATTCCGCAAGGTAAATAAGGATTTGGCCGATATATCCGTCTCAAACGAGCATGTATGGGCGTCAATATTCCCGATGCTCACCTTTTTTGTAGGGATAGGGGAATTCTTTATATTTTATTTCGGCGGGCGCATGGTCATAAACGGCACAATGACCGTAGGCGCATTTATATCGTTCACCCTTTATCTTTCTTACATTTACAACCCGCTGCGATGGCTCGCGTCGATTCCCCGCAGGCTTGCCGAGGCCACCACCAGCCTTATAAAAATTTATGAGATAATCGACGAAAAACAGACGGTAGAGGACAGTGAAATCCCGCAAAAGGCGTCGTACGGCGGGGATATAGAATTTGCGGACGTCAAGTTCGGGTATAAAGTTTACGAGCCTGTTTTAAAAGATGTAAACATTACAATAAATTCAGGCGAAATGATAGGCCTTGTCGGGCATTCGGGCGCGGGCAAGTCAACTATGATAAACCTTATAATGCGCCTTTACGACACCAACGCGGGCGGGATATTCATCGACGGGGTGAATTTAAAGGATATAAAGCAAAGCGAGCTGCGCGAGAATATCGGCGTGGTTTTCCAGGAAACCTTCCTTTTCGCGGGTTCCGTTTACGACAATATCGCCTACGCCCGCGAGAACGCGGGATATGAAGAGGTCATAAAAGCCGCGAAGGCCGCAAATGCCCACGAATTTATAATGAAGCTTCAGGATGGGTATAATACCGTTGTGGGCGAAAACGGGCATAACCTGTCAGGCGGCGAGCGCCAGCGCGTGGCTATCGCCAGGGCGGTGCTGAAAAACCCGAAAATCCTGATTCTGGACGAAGCCACAAGCGCGCTTGATCCCGAAACAGAGGGGAAAATACAGGAAGCGTTAAGCCGCCTTATACAAAACCGCACAACTATAGCCATAGCCCACAGGCTTTCAACGCTGCGGCACGCCAACAAACTGATAGTGCTTGAAAAGGGCAGGATAGCGGAAACCGGCACCCATGAAGAATTGCTGCGGCGGAACGGGATATATTACAGATTAGTCATGGCGCAGAGGCAGACGTCGAAGATATCCAAAGATGCCGTCGAAACAGATGATGATTAAATAACAGGAGGCAGTTTATTATGCAGGCATATCCCGCCTATAGTGAAAAAGGACGAGTTATCCCTTTAGGCAATCCTTTTCCGATGGCCGGCGGGTAATAAATAATAACTGTTCTTGACGAACCTGCTTATGACCCGATACAAAGGCGGCTAAATGCTATTAAAAAATTCCGCGAAGAAATTCGCGCTATTGATGATGAACCGCTTGGCGCGGAATTTGTGAACTGGAAGGAAAACATATGACCATTATTATCGACGCCTTTGGCGGGGACAACGCGCCGTTTGAAATTTTAAAGGGTGCGGCTGAGGCAGTCAAAGAATTAAATATAAATATAATTTTAACGGGCGACGACGAAAAAATACGTGCCTGCGCGGATAAAAACGGGATTCCGCTTGGCAATATAGAAGTCCTGAACGCGCCGGACATCATTTCCATGGAAGCCGACCCCGTGTCCATCCTTAAAGAAAATAAAAACTCTTCCATGAGCGCGGGATTTGCCGCTCTTGCGGGCGGGATGGGCGACGCTTTTGTCTCTGCGGGCAATACGGGCGCTTTGGTGGTCGGCTCGACTTTTATCGTTAAAAGGATAAGCGGCATAAAACGGGCTGCCATAGGCGCGGTCCTGCCTTCAAATGAGGCTCCTTTCCTGCTGATTGACACCGGGGCCAACGTGGAATGCCAGCCCCATTACCTGGCTCAATTTGCCAAAATGGGCGGGATATATATGAACAAAGTTTTAGGCGTGGAAAACCCCAAAATAGGCCTTGCGAATATAGGGATTGAAGAAACAAAGGGTACTCCCGTCATTCAGGCGGCCTATGAGCTGCTAAGGGAATCAAACATGAACTTCATAGGCAACGCGGAGGTTCGCGACATCCCTTTCGGCGGGGTTGACGTTGTGACTGCGGACGGCTTCACGGGCAATATCATATTAAAAATGTACGAAGGCGTAGCGGCGGCAATGATGCAGAATATTAAAGGGATATATAAGAAAAACAGGCTGACAATGATCTCCGCCATGCTTGTAAAAAACGATTTGGCGGAATTCAAAAAGAAGATGGACTACACGGAGTTCGGCGGCGCGCCGCTTTTGGGGGTGCAAAAGCCCGTAATAAAAGCCCACGGCTCGTCGGACGCTAAAACCTTCAAAAGCGCGGTTAAGCAGGCGGTTGATTTTGTTAATACCAATGTAATTGAAGAAATAGGGTTGATATAATGCAGGAACTGGAAGAAAGAATCGGCTATAATTTTAAAAAAAAGGAGCTTCTTGAAAAGGCTTTGACGCATTCGTCGTATGCCAACGAGCAGCAGGCCGTTTTGAGGAGCAACGAAAGGCTGGAATTCCTGGGGGATTCCGTTTTGGGCTTTATTTCGGCGGAATATTTCTATAAAAATAACGAAACCAAGCCCGAGGGCGATTTGACGAAGCTGCGGGCCGCCGCCGTGTGCGAACCCGCCCTATGCGCCTATGCGAAAAGCCTTGATTTGGGCGGCTATCTGAAATTGGGCAAGGGCGAGGCAAATACGGGCGGCAGGGAGCGGCCCTCAATTATAGCGGACGCTTTCGAGGCGCTTTTGGCCGCTGTTTACCTTGACGGAGGGCTTGCGGCCGCCAAAAAATTCGGCCTGAAATTCATAACGAAGCCGGGCGCGGAAAATCCCCGGGGATTGGAAGATTATAAGACCATACTTCAGGAAGTGATCCAGAAGAAGCCGTTTGAGAGCCTTAAATATTTTCTTATAAACGAAACAGGCCCCGACCATGACAAGCTTTTCGAGGCCGAGGTGCGTCTGAACGGCGATGTCATAGGCAGGGGCGAGGGCAGGAGCAAAAAGCTGGCTGAGCAGCAGGCGGCTAAGTCTGCTTTGGAAGAATTGAAAATTGAGAATTGATTATTTTTTATTGGGCGAAAGGTTTGCGAAATTATTTCGGAACACCTATTTTAAAATTTACATCATAATTCATGTAATACATATCAATTTTGTTTTGCAAAACGGCATTTTTAATTTCATCAACGCAGCACCCTAAATTGTCCCGGATATCCGAACCCCAAAACCTGATTACAGTCCATCCCATATTTGATAAAACCATGTTTATTTCATTGTCCCGGCTTATATTGCGCTCGATTTTCGGCAGCCAATATTCGCGGTTGCTGTGTATTTTATGTTTCTTTGCGTCCCAATCCTTGCCGTGCCAAAATTCCCCGTCGCAAAATATGGCAATGCAGTATTTCGGGATGGCTATGTCCGGCGCGCCCGGCAGCCTGCTGAAATTTTTTCTGTAGCGGATACCCGAATGCCAAAGGGCCCTCCTCAATATGATTTCAATTGAAGTGTCCTTGTTTTTTATCCGGCTCATTGTTTTCCGGCGCTTCATGTCGGTTATAAAAGGGTATTTGGCCATGTTTAGCTTCCCCACATAAAAATATATGCTCGAAATAATATGCTGAAACAAATATATCATAGATTCCAAAAATTTTCAATAAGAATAATTCAAATTGCGGAGGCAAAATGAATATAATAATCATCCGCCACGGCGAATCCGTGAACAACCTGCCCGACATATCGCTGCATACCGAAGACCCCGGCCTGACCCCGCGCGGTTTTAAACAGGCGCGGTTGCTGGGCGAACGGTTCGCAAATTGGGACATTAAAATCGACGCGCTTTTTTCAAGCCCTTTGCTCCGCGCTTTGCGTACCGCAAATGAGATATCGATTAGACGGGACAACCTGCCTGTGCAGGTTTTGCACGGGCTGATGGAGGACGGGACTGATTACGAGCCGATGAAATACGCCGAAGCCCTAAAAATCTGCCCGAACGTTATGCCATATGACGAATTTTACAGCGACGGCAAAATGAACGTAAACGACCCTTATTATAATCTCGGCAGGGCTTATAACGTGATAAGCTGCATAAGGCAGGCCTTCCCGGAAGAGTCATCCGTAATTTTAACCGCGCACGGCTCGTTTAACCAGAAGCTGATAGCTGCCGCCCTGCGGACGTCCTTCCCGCCGGACTTTGTTTTTTCGCAGGATAACACGGGGGTCAGCGTAGTGAACTACAGCCCGAAAAAAGAAGGCGGTATGGTAACCCGCCTTAAAATGATGAACGATACGTCGCACTTATACAAGGATAATTAAATTTGCTTCCCATTATCTGTACACATAATTTTATGCATTGCTTTTGAACCTATTGCAAACTTGACAAAGCATTTGACAGTTTTCAAGTATGGTTTTTCCACCCTTACTCCAAGGGGTTATATGATCCGCTTCCATTTCTTTTATATCGAAGTGTTTGCCACAAGTTACACATACGCCGCCTTGACGTTCATACGCAACCTGTGTATAATTTTTTGGGAATGTGCGCTTGCTCAAATATTTTTCTTTGTGTGTCAAAACATAAGGATAAATCCCTTTTAGTGAGGTTATTCCGTCCTGTTCAGCAAATATAATTAGTTGTTGTATTTCCGCTTCAATGGTTTTTGCGTCGTATGTGTTCTTTCCATGAACATCATACAATGCGCCCCAGTCAAGCCCTTTCATAATCGAGCGCTTAACCGTGAATGTATCCGATACCCAGTTTATTACATTACGATAATATGTCCATAATTCGTCCGCGTCTGGCGCGTGTTGGTGTGCGGACATATATTCCTCAATTTTCCCTTTGCTTATCCAGTTTAACGCAGTTTCTAAAATATCTTGACGTATGGGCGAACCTGTTACATAGTCTTTTGACAAATTATATGCAGCACAGTTGCTTTTACTAAAAATGCTTTTCGCATGGGTTAGCCATTCGCCCGTATAAACGGCGTTTTTCAATTCTTGTTCTGTTAATTTTTCACCTGCTATATTGATAATACGAAACCAATCTAATTTTTCTTTGTCGTCACCCTCACAAAAATAAATCATCAGTGGATAATCAAGAATTTTTTCCTGTTCTATTTTGGTGAGGTTTTCAAATTTTGCTATGCGGCCATTAAAATCAACGCTAAAATCGCCGTTGACATATTGGCAGAATGAAATAGTCCGTTGCTGGCCGTCAAGCACTTCAAAAGTACCGTCATCAGCAACAACCCAATACATCACATTTAGCGGAAAGCCTTTACGGATAGTGTCAATAACTGCGTTTCGTTTCTTTGCGTCATAAACAAATTCGCGCTGATATTTTGGGCGTATATTCAATTTTCCACCGTAACCATATACACCTAATTCGCCGTTTTCAGCATAGTTTTCTGCAACAGCGCGGACTGTTATTTCTTTTTTTAATTCGATTTCCATTGTACCGCTCCCATTCGTTTTATAATAACACGGGCATATGGTACTTTTATTTCCCCATTTTCAAGCATATACAAATCACCGTCAACCGCACCGCGTTTTTGAACTTCTTTGCGATATTTTTTATGTTCCGGCGCATATGGTTTAACTCCAATTTCAACACCGGAGTTTGAAACACCCAATCCGATAATTTCAAACTGTTTAGGATTATGTTTATCTATAAATGTTACTGGCACACCCATAGCGCCGTCATAATCATAGGGAATGTCTGTGACAACATCAACATTTATTGCATCGTAATTATAATATAGCGGGTATTCTTCCGGGGTGTATCTTTTATACAAAGATATTTCTTCATGGTGTTTTGCTACATCGAGATTTGTAAACCAACACGCCATAATATGTTTAACTTTTTTTCCATTCACAACTTTCTCATATTCATAATCATCCGGGACAATAAACCAAATGTCATCATTTATATTACGATAACCTGTTTGCAATTTGCTCTCTTTGATATATCTAAAAATTTCTCTATAAGTTAAGGCGTTCTTATTGCCGATTATTAGAAATTTCTTGTCAAACTCGATAAGTTGCGCTACATATTCGCGAAACAATGAAAAGGGCGGGTTTGTGACGACTATATCCGCTTCTTTTAATAGTTCGACACATTCAGACGAACGGAAATCTCCGTCACCCTTTAAGCGCGTTAATGTATTTTTCTTGTTTCCAAGCAAGTATTCAACGTCAGCTAAATCAATAGCCCCATCTGCGTTATAATCGTCAACTTCCGTAATTGTTATTTTATGGGGGGACTTTGTTGTCTTGTCTTCTGTCGGTTCGTTATCAAACAGAGATAATTGAGTGTCTGCTATTGGCGAACCTATGTAACAAGTGGCAATTAACTTTTTTAATCCCCACGAATTAAAACTCATAGCAAAAAACTTAAAAAAATTGCTTTCGTAGGGGTCATCACAATTGCAAAATATGACTTTGTCCCGAAATTGTTCTTTGTAGTGACGTAATTCTTCTTCTATATCGACCAATTGAGTATAAAATTCATCAGCTTTGCTTTTTTTTGCATTATATAGCGTTCTTGTTGCCATAATGAACCCCCTTTCTTGTTGTTTTACCTGTTTTTTCAAAGATGAACCACCATATACAGTATTATAGCGTAATCGCCCTCAAAATGCAAGTCCTTTTTTGAGTTTAATAAAATATCTTTCGTCGAAGGATTTACAGATTCGTCGAATAATTCGGCGATTCTTTTGTGATAAACACGTTGTGGGGATGGCTTTCGATAAGCCCCGCGCCTGTTATCTTCACGAATTTGCTGTCCAGTTTCATTTCTTCTATGTTCCTGCATCCGCAATAGCCCATGCCGGAGCGCAGGCCGCCCACAAGCTGGTATATGGTTTCCGAAAGAGGGCCTTTATAGGGCACGCGGCCTTCTACGCCTTCAGGGACCAGTTTTTTGTTGTCCTCCTGGAAATACCTGTCACGGCCTCCCTTGCTCATGGCCCCTATGCTTCCCATTCCGCGGTAGACCTTGAACTGGCGGCCCTGGTATATTTCCGAATCGCCGGGAGCTTCCTCGCAGCCCGCCACAAGGGAGCCCAGCATGACGATATCCGCCCCCGCCGCGATGGCCTTCGCGATTTCGCCCGAATATTTAATGCCGCCGTCCGCTATTATCGGGATATTATGCCCCGAAGCGACCGCCGCCGCGTCGTATATGGCAGTAATTTGAGGCACGCCTATGCCCGCCACGACCCGCGTGGTGCAGATTGAGCCGGGGCCTATGCCCACCTTCACCGCGTCCGCCCCCGCGTCGATAAGGGCCTTTGTACCCTCCGCCGTGGCGACGTTCCCGGCTATTAAAGTGATATCGGGGTACGCCGCTTTGACCCTCGACACGGCTCTCAGCACATTTTTGCTGTGTCCGTGGGCGGAATCCAGTACGAAAGCGTCGATTTCGGCCTCAGCCAAAGCCGCCGAGCGCTCCAGAACGTCCTCGGTCGCGCCTATTGCCGCCGCGCAGAGCAGCCTGCCTCTTTCGTCCCTTGCGGAATCCGGGTACTGGACGGCTTTTTCTATGTCTTTGATTGTAATAAGCCCCTTTAGGCAGCCTTCGCTGTCGACAAGGGGCAGTTTCTCTATTTTGTGCCGCCTCAAAATCTCCTGCGCCTGCTCCAGCGTGGTGCCGATGTGGGAGGTTATAAGGCCGTCTTTTGTCATGACGTCGTTTATTTTTACGTTGAAGTCGGTCATGAAGCGCAGGTCGCGGTTTGTGAGTATGCCCACAAGCTTGCTGTTCCGGCATACGGGGACGCCTGAAATTTTGTATTTCCGCATAAGTTCGTTGGCGTCGTAGACATAGTGGTCCGGGGAGAGGAAAAACGGGTTTGAGATAACGCCGTTTTCGCTTCTTTTTACTTTGTCGGCCTCCGTTTTCTGGGCCTCTATGCTCATATTCTTATGTATGACGCCGATGCCGCCCTCCCGCGCTATGGCAATTGCCATGCGGGATTCGGTGACGGTGTCCATGGCGGCCGTCATGATAGGAGTGTTTAGGGTGATTTTCGCGCTGAGGCGGCTTTTTACGTCAACCTCGGCGGGCAGGACGTCGGATTCGGCGGGGATAAGCAGAAAATCGTCAAAGGTAAGCCCTTCCTTGCGGAATTTATCGGCGGTTTTTTCTAAAAACATATGATAAACAGCTCCTTTTTAAAAAAATGTTAAAAATTATTTTATCATATCTTTAATATTAAGGCAAGTGAATTTATTGTGAATTTTGTTTTGGCAATTTTAATAAAACATATTTGTAAATTCTATTTATATTTATAGAATTTGATTGAATCATATTGACTTTTGGAAATATATAGGGTAAAATTGACTATGGTATATTATAGAAAGAAAGTTTCCAAAATGAAAAAAGCATTAAATATCCTTGTCGTATTGGCATTGCTCGTTACAACCGCAGGCTATTCGTCCGCTGTTGAGGAAACCACATATTATGATGAACGCAACGTGCAGGTCATGGATGATTTCCAATATGAGGAAGCGGAGCCGCAAATAATGTGGGAGGACTATTCGAAGCGCGGCGAGTTTGAAAAGCATTTTTTGCAGAGCGACGGGTCTTATATTGCCGTCAGCTATGCCGAGCAGGTACATAGGCAAACCGAGGACGGAACGTTTAAGGAAATAGACAATACTTTACAACTTAAAAACGGGCGGCTCGAGAATGCCGACGAGGAGTTTAAAGTTTCGTTCGCGGAAAAATCGGACGGGAAGCTGGTCGAGCTTACAAGCGGCGGCTATGCT
>WREG01000052.1 GCA_009779455.1 Oscillospiraceae bacterium | reverse complement strand
GCCAGCCGTTGAAATTGAAGCCCTGCTTTTCGGGGTCGGCGGGTTTTGCGACTGTTCCGCCGTCCGCAACCGTGACATTAGTCACTGCGCCGTCAATATTGAAGCTGACGGTGTGCGTTGTTGGCTGAATTTCGGATATTTTCACCCAGACATAAGACCTGCCGTCGGTGTACTCGTCGTAGCCGGGCTTGCTTGACGAAGCGGCTTTGTCGCTTGCTGCAAGGATATTTTCGTTCAATTGAATGAATTTATCCGCGGAGACCGCCCCGTCAACGGTAACATGGGTAATCCCCGTTGTATTAGACTTGTCTATAGCGATTCCCGTACCCTCAGGGACTATCACATCCCCGCCTACGGTTATTGTTCCGCGCTCACTTATTAAAATTCCTACCGGAAATATAGGATTAGCATATGATTCTCCGGGATTAAATACGGTTATATTTCCGCCGACAACCGCCGTTCCGCCCGGCCCGCCTTCTTGATAGAAGAAAACCCCGTATCCATATGGACTTGTTATATTTCCTTCAATGAAAACTGCCCCGTTAAAAATAATATCTACAAACCCATTTTCTATATTTCCATAAACATTTACCATTGAACCCATATTCGCCCATATTGAACCGTTTATAATATTACCGTATATACTTACTGCAGAATTTTGACCTGCAGAAATCGCCTCGCTCTGATTAAGATTTATATCACCGCGAACAATTACTTCTCCATAATTTGCCATAATGCCCGCGCCTGCCGTGGTTATATTTCCGTTAACGGTGAGTCTGCTTTTTGTTGGATGGAAAGTGGTAGCAACCCAACGCCAGCTGTTAATTAATGACGCGTCTATATCCCCGTCAATTGTCAAACTGCCGTCATACACATGCAAAGTGCCGTTGCCTGACAATATGACACCGCCGTTTACCAGTATATCGCTGTTGTAAATTTCAGCTTTGTTTTCAAACGTAAAATCATTGCCGTCCAAATCAAAGGTGATTTTTTTGTTCTCAAACACTAGGGAGCCGACAGTGATGTCCGTCAAAAACTTGATTGTGGTCGGCACATTGTCAGGCACGGCCGCCAGCGCGTCGTCCAGCGTCCCGTAACCCACGCCGCCGATTTCGCAGACATAATTTGCTGTTGCGGGTATTTTGACCCAGACAAACGCCGTGCCGTCAGTGTATTCGTCGTAGCCGGGCTTGCTTGAATCGGCTTCTTTATCTTCGATATTATAAAGAGTATCGTTAAAAATTAAATATTTGGAGGCGGTTATCGTTCCTTCAACAGTCAAATTGCCGTTTAATATGACAGCCCCCGTGCCGGGTAAAGCTTCTCCGCCTTCATCAAAGTCGTATACGGTTATATCGCCGTTTACAGTTAAACTGTCTTTATACAAGGCGATCGGTATGCAATTGGAGTTAATATTGCCGTTTATGACGGAAGTCCCCGCTATTGCGATTCCGGAATGGATAGGGCCTACCGACGGTGACGATAACATTGACAATGATATCGACATATTACCGTTAACATAAAATTCTCCGTCGTAATCACACCCGATCAACGCGCTCGCCCATATCTGCTCTACGTCGCATATTATATCGCCGTTAACTGTAAGAACACTGCCGTTTACCGTATATATCATGGAAGAATAGCCTGTGATTACCATACCGTTATCTATTGTTATATTGCTATTGGCGTCCCCTATTAATTTTGTATAATAAGTTGAGTTTATACCGCCCGTTACCGTTAAATTGCTCCTTTCTACATTTATGTTCGCGATATATACGGACAATGTGCCATCAATCGTTAAACTGCTGTTAACTAAAGTAATTTCTAAAAAACTGAATAATAATTCATGCCCGTTTAAATCAAAAGTGATATTTTTATTGATAATGGTTGATTCCCACCAAGCTCCGTCTACACTATAGCCGTAAGTAATATCCGTCAAAAACTTGATTGTGGTCGGCACATTCTTAGGCACGGCGGCCAGCGCGTCGTCCAGCGTTTCGTACCCCACGCCGCCGATTTCGCAGGCGAAGCTGTCCTCCGATGAGGCGTAAAGCCCTATTGATATTATTGCCGCCAGCATCGCGGCGAAAACAAGCGCCCCTAGAATTTTCTTTTTCATGGTTTTTTACCGTCCTTTCTTTTTTGGATAATCATCCATGTTTATTTTACATCTTTATACAATTAAAGTCAACATATATTTTAAATTTTTGTATAAAAAATGTTAATTTAAAGGTTGACAAATGAACATATGTGCGCTATAATATGCACGCTTTGATTCAAACCTCTTTAAAAACAGAAAGGACACCGAAATGGCTAAAAACAAACAAAAAAAACACCGCATATTAAAACGGGCATTTGCCGCAACCGGCATTGCTCTGGCGACGCTTATTATTTTGCTTATATTTTTGCCCTTCGCGGGCAGCATCGGCATGGAGGCGGAACAGCTGCCGCCCGGCGCAACGAAAACCTTGAAGCGCGCCGTTACAGGCGAGCGCTGGATGACGGGCGCGGGCAGGCTGCTGGACGGTTTTGCGCGAATGCCTAAAAACATCCCGGACGCGTCGGGTTATGAAAGCCTGCATTTTTACCCCGGCGGGGAAAGCGCGGGGGAAGGCGAAAGCTGGTTTTTGGGCTATGCCCAGGCCGCAATAACGCCGCAGGACTTTGAATCCAGGGATTATTACGTGGGCGGCAACCTCAGCGTCCCCCCGCGCAGGTTCGGCGGCAAACTGGACGAATTGAAAGTCCGGGTCATAGCGCTCAGCGACGGCGGCGGCGATGCCCAAAATATCAACATATTCGCGGCAATCGACAGCATCGGCATTACCAACCGGCAGGTGAGGGATATACGCGCCTTGGTCGCCGACATGGAGCTCCAAAGCGTCAACATAGCCTCCACCCACTGCCACAGCGCCGTGGATTCCACAGGGATATACAGCAAGGGGGGAAGGGTGGATGAAGCCTATGTAAATTTCCTCAATGAAAAAACCGCCGAAGCGATCCGCGAAGCCGTCCGGGGCATGGAAGCCGGAAGGCTTTACATATCGCGGATAGGCTCGAATTCCATGGAGGGATATGACAGCAGGTTTTGGGACAAAATGGGCTTCGACGACGAAAAAGACGAATGGGACGAAGGGTGGAGCGCGAAATGGGTACAGGTGCATAAGGAAATGCTGCTCGAAACTTCAATCGAAGAGTACGGGCTGGGCGGCTATATATCAAACCGCCGCATGCACGGCTTTTACCCGACAAAATTGAACAGGCTCCGCTTTGAGCCGCTCGACCCGTCGGCGAAAGAAACCGTGCTTTTAAATTTTGCCGCCCACCCCTACACGGCGGGCTACAAATACGGCGGCTGGCCCGGCGACAGGATTTCCGGAGACTATATCTATTACATGGAAGAAGTTTTTGACTCTGCGGGCATGAATTTCCTGTTCATAAACGGCGCGGTCAACGGGATCAACCCCAACCGGGGCTGCACGGCCGACAGGAATTGGTACGAGGAGGAAGAAGCGGGCGAAGACAGCGGCGGCAGGCTCCAAGATTGGCAGATACGCCGCATAGGGAGGGATTTCGCCGGGATCGCGTTGGCTATGACAATGGAACCCGGCGATATCGCCGCAGACCCGCTGACTGACCCTGACAACGACCACGGGTATGAATACCGCAATATCATGGCAATGATCAAAAATAACGGGAACGCGCCCGAAACCGAATTGGAACCGAACCTCAGCATACGGCTTAAAGAAGCGCGTGTTGACATCGGAAACCCGGTCATACGCTGGGCCGCGAAAAAAGGCCTGCTCAACCTGGAAATACTCCGCGACGGGAAAAAACTGACAGGCAATACGGAAATCGGCTATATGGAGCTCGGCGGGGAAATAGCGGTCGCTTTGATGCCCGGCGAATTCACTCCCGGCCTTGCCTGGGGCGGCGGCGACACCACGGCGGAACGCGCCATACGAATGAGGGGTTTCGGCCATCCGACCTTCAGCGAAAGCGCGGGCAGCGACGTTCTGGTTTTCGGCCTTTGCAACGACGAAATCGGCTATGTGATCCCCGACGGCGACTATTGCATGTTTTACGTGCCCAGGGGCATAGCGGACAGGGTGATGGGGACGTGGGACTATGACCATTACGCGGAACTCCTCTCCCCCGGCCCGCGCACGGCGGGGGTGATAGCGGATGAATTCGCGGCGCTGGTTAAATTGGCCAATAAGAATTAAAAATATAAAACCACAAACGCATATGCCCACGGTTTTACCCTTTGTAAACTTTTTTATTATTTGAAAAAATATATTGACACCCTGTGCCTGATACTATAAAATAAAATCGTATACCCTTTTTGCAAGTTATAAGTTACAAGAATGAAATTACGTTAAGGTATGGGCACAGGATGGCTATAAATGCGAAACGGTTAAAAATAATTGTTGTTTCGGCCGCGCTGGTTTTTGCCTTTGCGGCCGGAGCTGTTGCTTTGGCGGGCATCGCGGCGTCCAAAAAAAGCGGCTCGTTCGAGACGGAAATAATCAACCGGGTAAATATTTACGCCGATGATACGGAGCAGGTTTTCAAAAGCCCGGGCGGGACGGGGAAGTTTACGGCGCGGGTCGTGGTATCCGCCGCGAAAACGGAAACGGATTTTTACGCGCGGATAAACTCCATAAGCGTCAGCGGGATGCCGTATGAGAACGTGATAATAACCCCTGTTCAGGGCGAGTATGCCCTTTTCCCGCAGAACGCGGTTTTGCCCGGCGGTGATTTAAAGGCGGACGGGACGGCGGAACCCCCGCCCGTCGCCAAATGGTATGTGGATATAACGTTTTCTGCATCTGCGGGGGCGGAGTGCCGGCCTTCCGTTGACATAAATTACACAAGCGGCGTCAATTCCCAAAACGCGGATACGCACATATTGAATATCCCCGTAAAATTAACCGTAAATTAGATAACCGAAAGGACGGTCGTGTTCATGAAAAAGGCAATTATCTTTATCAGCGCTTTTTTTGCTTTACTTTTATTGGTTTTTACGCATTTAACGGCTTCAGCGGCTTTTTCGCGGGGCGACGTCAACAACGACGGCGCCTTGGACGCTGTCGACGCTCGGCTTATTTTAAGGCACGTCGCCAAGCTCGATACCCTCACGGGCGCCGCCTTAAAAGCGGCGGATGCTGACGGCAGCGGCGAGGTTGACGCCGGAGACGCGCGCATTGTCCTGCGGGTTACGGCGAAATTGCAGAAACTCCCGGATATCAGCGGCGATTCCGAAGATGCGGCAACAATGGAGAAAGAAACCGAAAAGAAAACAGCAGCCAAACCGGAAACAACAAAGAGAGAGCCTTTTGTCACGAGGCCGAGACCGACTGAAGCGGCGACGGAACCTCAGTCAGTTGCCGCCCCGTCTACGGATATTGTGAAAGTTGTTGAAAAATACAATAAGGCGGCGAATGACACTAAAAATTATATGGGCAAGGTCAAGGTTACGAAGCTTGACGGCTCATATATCGAAATAACCCGGATGCCGACATCTTACGCGTGGTTAAAACCGATCGTATACGGCCTTCTCCCCAACGATTACCCGAGAGCCCCTGAAACAAGGGAATTCAACAAGGGGAAAAGTCTCGGCATCTCTAGAATTTCGCTTAATGGGTTTATACCGCCTGAACAGCTTTCTGCCGTTAATTTAGGGGCGGCGGGCGTCGAAAGCGCTAAGTTTACGCCTAAAGCGAACGGCTCCGGCACATATGATATTATATTGAAACCGGAGGTCATGGACGGTTTTGCCCCGCCGACATATAACGGCCAAGCGGCTGAGTACCTTGATATCATCGATGAGGATATAGAGCCTTTCCAGTTTTTGGACGGCACTGTTGCATATGCAGGCACGACGATTACCGTTGAAGTAAACAAAGACGGCTTGATGACAAAATATTACGCGACTGTCCCCGTTGTCATGAAAGGCAATTTTGGCTATGGCGCACAAACCCTAATGGAGGGCTGCGAATTAAGCGGTTTTTGGAAATCGGAGCTTGAATTCATATATAGTTAAAGGTGATGTTTTATGAAAAAGGCAGTTATCTCTTTTTGCGTTTTTTTAGTTGTATTTTTATCGGTTTTTACGCATTTAACGGCTTCAGCGGCTTTTTCGCGGGGCGACGTCAACAACGACGGCGCCTTGGACGCTGTCGACGCTCGGCTTATTTTAAGGCACGTCGCCAAGCTTGATACCCTCACGGGCGCCGCCTTAAAAGCGGCGGATGTTGACGGTAGCGGCGAGGTTGACGCCGGGGACGCGCGCATTGTCCTGCGGGTTACGGCGAAATTGCAGAAACTCCCGGATATCAGCGGCGCGAATCCGCAAAAGCCCTCCAACAGCGGCGGCGCGAGCCTCGAGCAAATGCTGGCGTCGGGAACGGCGGTGCAATATCAGCGCGTAGCGTGCCACGATAAGGAGATGGGCTGCGAAGCGATCCGTTCGGTAGCGCCCGCGGGCTGGAAAGCGGACGGGCAGGTGTATTGGGCGTTTCAAAGCGGCGCCGCTCCCGCAACGACAGACTTTTACATAGTATCGCCGGATAACAGCGCAAGAGCGGGGCGCGTTTCAAATATGTCGTTTGTCGTACCCGACCCGAACTACAATCAGATGTCTGAGGGGCAATGGTACTCGCCCGCGCTGGCCTCCGTTAAGCAGTACCAAAACGCGGAAACCTACGCGCAGAATTTTTTTAAAGAATACACGGATATTGCCGATATGCAGCTTGTCGGCGTCGAATACCCAAAAGGCGAAACGGCGAAGGCGCTGGAAGCGTACCGTATGTATATGCAGCAGGAACTCGATAACACGCTGGCTCAAATGGCGCCGCAGAACTCGCAAATGAGCGTGGAATGTTCCATAAACGCCGCGCAGGTCACCCTCCGTTTTGAAACGAACGGCGTGCCATGCAAAGCAAGGATCTTTGTGGCTATTTCCTCATATGTGAATACAAACACACAGGATATCCCGTATGTCGGCCGGTACACGACGCAGGAAACCGGATGGAACACCGGACCGGCAGGTTTCCTCTATTATATGGCGGAGGAAAGCAAGTTTGACCGCTATGAAGCCGCTTCGGAAATGTTCTTCTCGAATCTGATTGTCAACGAACAATGGGGCAGCGCCGTTCAGCAATTATCGACCAAGCTGTTTCAGGAGCAAATCCAGTCAACATTTGAACAGCTCATGCAAAAACAGCAGGAACACCAGCAGATGTGCAAGCGGTATGTGGATGCAAGCAAGCCTAGCTATTCCAATTCCGGTTCCGGTTCAAGCGGGTACAGCAGCAAAGTCATGGACGGCTGGAACAACGCGGTCACCGACAGGGAGTATTTTTCGACCGACGACGGCGGCTACACGAAACTGGACAGCAGCTATATGAATACATATTCCAACGGCAGCGACTTCGTGCAGTCCAACAGCTCGCTGGATATGCCTTCCGGCTGGAACAAGGTAGGCGGCAGCACGATGATCCCATAAAAGAACATATTATACCGGAATTTTATAATAAAAAGGAGAAGTTTGAAAAATTACGCCGCGTTTGCAAAGCGCTGCTATTCTTTCAAATTGCAAATTTTGTGCTTCGCAAAAATTTATAAAGGATGGATTATAAAAATGTCAAAAATATTATACGACGTAAGAGAGACCGAAAGCTTCAGCGCTTTGTTGAAGCAGAGCGCTGAGCTTTTCCGCGACCGCCCCGCTTTTTCCGTTAAAAACGAAAAAGACGAATATGAGGACATACTTTACCCCAAATTCCGCGAGGATGTGTATTCGCTGGGTACGGGAATGTCGGAACGCGGCTTTAAGGACATAAAAATAGCGCTTACCGGGGACAACAGCTATGAATGGTGCGTGTCGTACCTTGCCGTGACCTGCGGACTGGGCGTAGTGGTGCCGATCGACAAGGAATTGCCCGCCGAGGATATGGCCTATATACTCAAACACTCCGATACGAACGTAATCATAGCCGACAAAGCGAGGACGGAGCGTCTGCTCGAAAATATTGATATCATGCCCGAAAAGCTCGTAATAATAAGCGTAAGCAATGACGGCGAACATGAAAGCGCATTGGATTTTGCGGCAATTTTAAAAGAGGGCAGGAATGAATATTTAAGCGGGAACACGTCATATGAGGACAGGGAGCCGGATCCCGAGGCAATGACCGCACTGCTTTACACCTCAGGCACCACGGGTTTCGCCAAAGGCGTAATGCTCAGCCAAAAGAATATTCTGGCTGTCATCCTCGCAAACTGCAAGGTGGTAAAAATAACCTGCGAAGACAGGCTTTTGTCAATCCTTCCCATACATCACACCTTTGAATGCACTTTAAGCTTCCTGCTGCTGATGTATTCGGGCGGCTGCCTCGGTTTTTGCGAGGGATTGAGGTATATACCTAAAAACATGAAGGAATTCCGGCCCACGATATTCGTAGGCGTCCCGCTGATGCTCGAAAAGATACACAGGAAGATACTTTCCGCCGCGTCCGAGAAAAAAGGCGGCAAGCTGAAGCTGTCCGTCGGCAAGGTGATTGCGGGCGCGGGAAGCGCAGTGGGCGTAAACATAAAAGAAAAGATTTTCCATGAGATAACGAAGCTTTTCGGCGGACAGCTCCGCCTTATCATAATAGGGGCCGCGCCCCTCGACCCGCAGGTAGTAAAAGATTTCCGCACCTTCGGCCTGCCCGTATACCTGGGCTACGGGCTTACGGAATGCGCGCCTTTGGTCATAGGCAACAACGATTACGTGCAGCTCCACGATTCCGTCGGCGTGCCCCTGCCGGGGGTTGAAGCCCGCGTAGACGACCCTGACGACAATAATGTGGGGGAAATATTGATAAAAGGCCCTATGGTCATGCTGGGCTATTATAATAATGAGGAAGCCACGCGGGAGGTCCTGACCGAAGACGGCTGGCTGCGGACGGGCGACCTCGGAACCGTGGACGGCGAAAACCATTTCCGCATAACGGGGCGCAAAAAAAATGTCATCATTACGAAAAACGGCAAAAACATATATCCCGAGGAGGTTGAATATTACCTTAACAGCAACCCTGTGATAGCGGAGTCCATGGTAGTCGGAAGCGACAGCGAAACGGAAGAGGACACCTCCGTAATAGCCAACGTTTTCCCGGATATTGAGGCAATAAAAGAAAAGTTCAAGCTCCAGACCGTCTCAAAAGAGCAGGTTCTGAAAATCGTCGGCGACGTTATCAAGGAAGTCAACAAAAAGCTGCCGAAATATAAAAATATCAAGCAGTTCCACGTCCGTGAACAGGAATTCATCAAAACGACGACGCAAAAAATCAAACGCTACGCCAATAAAGAAACCGTATAAGGAGATATATAAATATGCTTTCATACGCAGAAATATTAAACTTAAAACGCTGGAACACGCCGACTATCTACAACGGCTGGGAGCAGGTCACAAGGCTTGAACGCACGCAGGGTCGCTTCAACCGCGAGACGATTACGGATTTTATGCCGCAAATGGGCATAATGGCCGGAACTGCCGTAACCGTCGTGGTTCAGCCGTCAAACCCGGAGAATCAGAGGAACAACACGAACGCGCAGTACGAATATATGAAATATCTGGCGTCGGTGCCGGGGCCGAAAATCGTCATGGTCAAAGACTTGGATAATCCCAATATCGGATCGTTCTGGGGCGAGATCAACGCCAACCTGCATAAGGTGCTGGGCTGCGTCGGCACGGTCACGGACGGTGCGATCCGTGACACGGACGAAATGACAAACGCAGGCATGCACGCCCTCGCCCGCCGGATGTGTGTGGGCCACGCCTACTCGACCCCGGTAAAATGGGGCTGCGAAGTGGAAGTTTTCGGCACAACGGTGCGCCCCGGCGACTTCATCCACGCCGACAAGCACGGCTTTTTCGCAATAGACGAGGAGGACTGCGAACATCTTCTGGACGCGGTCAGGTTTATGGACGAAAACGAATGCAACAACCTCTTGAAGCTCTCCCGCGACGCGGCGGGCATGGATTTGGACAAGTTCGTGGAGGAATATGCGGTGCAGGTCGAAAAATTCAAGGCGGACGCGAAAAATTATTTCGGCAACTTACTTGGCAGATGAATAATATGGATGAAATTAATATTGAGAATATTAGGGGAAAATGTAAAAATGGATTTTTGCGTTGGACTAATCATGCACAAATAAGGATATTGCAACGTAATATCAATATAAATGATGTTGCATATACTTTGATAAATGGTGAAATAATAGAGCAATATCCTAATGATTATCCATATCCGAGTTGTTTGGTTTTAAGTTCAATAAAGAAAAATAAGTATTTACACGTTGTTTGCGGTATTGGAGACGAAGAAATATGGATTATAACCGCTTATTATCCGAATCCCGATGAATGGACAAATGGCTTTAGGGTTAGAAAGGATAAAACGCAATGAAATGTTTTATGTGCAAAGGTCATATTGTTGACGAATTGACAACATTTATGGTCGATATGGGAAATTGCATTGTTATTGTTAAAAATGTTCCTTCGCAGGTCTGCGGACAATGCGGAGAGCCGTCATATAGCAATGATGTAGCGAAACGGCTTGAAAGCATTGTGAATGCTATGAGCGCTGAGGTTACGGAAATCGCTGTATTAAATTATTCAGACAAAGTAGCATAATTGC
>WREG01000051.1 GCA_009779455.1 Oscillospiraceae bacterium | reverse complement strand
CAGACCGCGAAAGACGACGAAGCCTTACTGTCAGGAGGATGACAAAGGTCTGCGGGATTTTAGCCGCATAGACGCGAAACGGGGTTTTTAGAGGTTGCCTTAATAAAAGGATATAAAATTGTCATTTTCATCAGATGTAAAAAAAGAATTATGCTCCGTTGAGCTTCCCCCTTGCTGCGCTTTGGCGGAGGGCTATGGGCTGATGCTGTTCGGCAGGGCGTTTTCCGGGCGCGAGATAAGCCTTTTGACGGAAAACGCGGACGTCGCCAAAATTTATGCCTGCGCGGCTGAAGCGGTTACGGGCGTTTCGCCTATATTAAAAAAGACAAAAGCCGGAAAATATATCATAAAGGTTGAAAACCCTGAATGCCGTCAAAAAATCCTCACGAAATTCGGATATACGGGAAAAGAAACGGGCCTGCGGATAAACAGGGCGATTTTTTCGGGCGAATGCTGCTTCGGCTCATTTATAAGAGGGGCGTTCCTGGTGTGCGGCATCATAACCTCGCCGGAAAAGGAATACCACCTCGCGTTTTCCGTTTCGCGGCGTTTATTATATAATGATTTTTTAAAGCTTTTCGACGAATTCGACGACATCAGCCCGAAAGAAGCGCGGCGCAACGGCGCGTATTTGGCGTATTTCAAGGACAGCGGCAGTATTGAGGATATGCTGACCCTCATGGGCGCGACAAACTCGTCGCTGGAGCTGATGAGCGTAAAAATGATGAAAAATATCCGCAACCGCGTAAACAGGCGGACAAATTTCGACAACGCCAATATCGACAGGAGCGTAAACGCGGCGCTGGCACAGCTTGACGCCATAAGATATATCAAAAAGCACAGGGGGTTCGATTTTTTGCCGCCGGAGCTTCGCGAGCTGGCTGTATTGAGACTGGAAAACCCTGAATGCAGCCTACGCGAAATATGCGAAAAGCTCGAAAAGCCCATATCCCGCTCGGGGGTTAACCACAGGTTTAAAAAGATTGTTGAAATCTATAAAGAAATGCATAATTAAAAAGGGGGGGTTTTATGTGCGTCGCGGTTCCGGGGAAACTGGTTCAAATGGACGGCGGCAGGGGGAAAGCCGATATACGCGGAAATATATTGCCTGTGGAGCTTGGGGTCGTAAAAGCCAAAATCGGCGATTATATTTTGATACACGCGGGATGCGCCATAAACGTGCTTCGAAAATCAGAAGCTGATGAAATAAACGAATTGTTCGATTTAATAGATGAGTATGGAAAATAAACTTGATAAAATTATTCGGTTTATAAAAAATTATGACGGCCCGCCAATCCGCTTGATGGAGGTCTGCGGCACCCATACACGGCAGATATCCCATTTCGGGATACAGTCGCTGCTGCCGCCGAACATATCCCTCATTTCGGGGCCGGGCTGCCCGGTTTGCGTCACACCCGCCGGGTTTATCGACCGCGCCGCGGAGCTTTCCATGCGGCCGGGCTGCACGGCGCTTAGCTTCGGCGACATGATGCGCGTACCCGGACGGGAAACGTCGCTTTTACAGGCCAAAGCGGCGGGCGGCAGCGTTATGCTGATATATTCGCCGTCGGACGTTTTGACATACGCCAAAAAAGAGCCCGGCCGGCTGTTTTATGTGGCAGCGGTGGGTTTTGAAACCACATTGCCGTCATATGCGCTTTTAGTCCGGAAACTAGCGGATGAAAACATAAAAAACGTGCGGTTGTTTACCGCTGTCAAAGCGCTGGTCCCCGCGCTTGAACGGCTTTGCCGAAACAGCCCGCAAATTAACGGATTTATAGGCCCCGGCCACGTCAGCGCGGTCATAGGCTGCGGCGGGTATGAGCCGCTTTGCGAAAAATACGGCATACCTTTGGCTGTGGCGGGGTTCGGCTATGAGCATCTTATCGCTGCTGTCGCCGACCTTATACGGCAGGCCGGGCGCGGCACAAGCGAAGTCCATAATTTATATCCGAACGCCGTATCCCGGCAGGGCAATATTGACGCTTTGGAATTGATTGGCAAATTTTTTGTGCGCGAGCCTTCCGTCTGGCGTGGGCTGGGCGAAATAGAGGCGTCAGGCTACAGCCTCGCGCACGGTTACGCGGATTTTGACGCGGGGATTGATCTAGGGCAGGATGAAGCTGAACCGGACGGCTGCCTGTGCGGCGAGGTCATAACAGGCCGTGCCCGCCCCGCCGAATGCTGCCATTTCGGGAAAACCTGCACCCCGGAGCATCCTCTGGGACCGTGCATGGCATCAGAGGAGGGGGCTTGCGGGATTTACAGGGAATCATGGTACGGGAATCAGGGATAAGATTCCGAACGGGGCGGCTGATTTTGTTTAATATGACAGAATAAGCCAACCTGAATAAATCATTGGAGGAATTATAAATGAAAAAATCTGACATAGGCCTCGTAGGCCTCGCCGTTATGGGTGAAAATTTATGCATGAATATGGAGAGCAAGGGTTTTTCCGTGGCCGTCTACAACAGGACGGCTGACAAGGTGATAAACTTTACCGAAGGCAGAGCGAAAGGACTTAACATCGTCGGGGCGTTTTCGCCGGAGGAGCTTGTGGAAAAGCTTGAAAAACCTCGGAAAGTGATGCTTATGGTCAAAGCGGGGCAGCCCGTGGACGACTTCATAGAAAGGCTTATGCCTTTACTTGAAAAAGGCGATATTATCATCGACGGAGGGAACTCGCACTTCCCCGATACCATCAGAAGGACGGCTTATGTCGAGAGCAAAGGGCTTTTGTATATAGGCACGGGGGTTTCGGGCGGCGAGGAAGGCGCACTGAAAGGCCCTTCCATGATGCCCGGCGGCTCGCCCGCCGCGTGGCCGCACGTAAAGCCCATTTTTCAGGCAATCTGCGCCAAAGTTGACGATGGCTCGCCCTGCTGTGACTGGGTAGGGGAGAACGGCGCGGGGCATTTTGTGAAAATGGTGCATAACGGCATAGAATACGGCGATATGCAGCTTATCTGCGAGGCCTACCAGCTTATGCGCGATTTGCTCGGCATGTCCGCATACGAAATGCACGAAGTATTCAAAGAATGGAACGAAACGGAGCTTGACAGCTACCTTATCGAGATAACGCGGGATATTTTGGCTTATAAAGACGGTGACGGCCTGCCTATAATCGACAAAATCCTCGACACGGCGGGCCAAAAGGGCACGGGCAAGTGGACGGGCGTGGCGGCCCTTGACGAAGGGGTGCCGCTGACGCTCATAGGCGAAGCCGTGTTCGCCCGCTGCCTCAGCGCTATGAAGGACGAACGGGTCGAGGCCTCGAAAGCGCTGAAAGGCCCCGCTATAAACTATTTGAACGACAAAAAAGCCTTTATCAATGACCTGAAAAACGCCCTGTACTGCGCAAAAATCATATCCTACGCCCAAGGCTATACGCTTATGGGGGCTGCTGCGGCAACCTATAACTGGAACCTGAACTACGGCGGAATAGCCCTGATGTGGCGCGGCGGCTGCATCATAAGAAGCGTGTTTTTAGGTAAAATCAAAGAGGCGTTTGATAAAAACCCCTGCTTGGCAAACCTCCTGCTTGACCCCTATTTTAAGGAAATAATTGAAAAGGGGCAAGGCGGCTGGCGGCAGGTCTGCGCGGACGCCATGATGAACGGCATACCCGTCCCCGCGCTGTCCTCGGCGCTGTGCTATTACGACGCTTTCCGCTGCGAAAAACTGCCCGCGAACCTCCTGCAGGCCCAGCGGGACTATTTCGGGGCGCATACCTATGAACGCCTTGACAGGCCCCGCGGGGAGTTCTTCCACACCAACTGGACGGGGCGCGGCGGGGATACGGCGGCGTCGGAATATATTGTATAAGGAAGAAAACAATTTGACATTAAGAAATGACATACGAAACATAGCGATAATCGCCCACGTTGACCACGGAAAGACCACGCTGGTGGATAAATTGCTGCGGCAGAGCGGGATTTTCCGCGAAAACGAGCAGGTGGCGGAGCGGGTCATGGACAGGGGCGACCTTGAACGCGAGCGGGGCATCACGATATTATCAAAAAACACCGCCGTGCATTACGGCGGCGTGAAAATCAATATAGTCGACACCCCGGGCCACGCGGATTTCGGCGGCGAGGTGGAGCGCATCATGATGATGGTGGACGGCGCCCTCCTGCTCGTTGACGCTTTCGAGGGCTGTATGCCGCAGACGCGGTTCGTGCTTACAAAGGCACTGAATTTAAAAAAGAAGATAATAGTCGTAATAAATAAAATAGACCGTCCGGGGGCGCGGCCCGCGGAAGTTTTGGACGGGGTTTTCGACCTTTTCATCGAACTCGGGGCAGACGACGAACAGCTTGACTTCCCTGTTGTATACGCTTCGTCCCGGGACGGCTTCGCCTTAACTGCCCCTGATGATGAAGGCATTGATATGCGTCCGCTTTTTGATTCTATTATCGAAAATATTGCGCCGCCTGAGGCAGATGCGGACGCACCTTTGCAAATACTGTTTTCCAGCCTCGATTACGACGATTATGTGGGGCGCATCGGCATAGGCAGGGTCGAGCGCGGCGTGGTCAAAACGGGACAGGCCGTAACACTTTGCAAAACGGATAGCAAAACGGAAAATGTTAAAATATCGAGGCTTTACCAGTTTGAGGGCTTGAAACGCGTTGAGGTAAGCGAGGCGAAAGCGGGCGATCTGATCGCCGTTTCGGGAATTGAGGACCTGAATATCGGGGAAACGGCCTGCGACCCCGGCTGTATTGAGCCGCTTCCGTTCATTAAAATAGACGAGCCGACTATATCCATGAATTTCCTTGTCAACGACAGCCCTTTAGCGGGGAAAGACGGGAAATTCGTAACCTCGCGGAATATCCGCGCACGGCTTTTCAAAGAGGTCGAAACCAACGTCAGCATGAGGGTCGAGGAAACGGAAACAACCGACTGCTTCAAGGTTTCGGGGCGGGGCGAGCTTCATCTGTCGATACTTATCGAAACCATGCGGCGGCAGGGCTACGAATTCGCGGTGTCCCGCCCGCAGGTCATATTAAAAGAGGAAAACGGCGTTATTTTAGAGCCTATCGAGCTTTTGATAGTGGAAACGCCCGAAAACTACGTGGGCGCGGTGATGGAAAAAATAGGCTCGCGCAAGGGCGAGCTTGAAAACATGGGGACCCGCGAGGGCGGCATGACCCACCTAGAATTTAAGATGCCCGCGAGGGGGCTTATCGGCTACCGCTCTGAATTTTTGACGGACACCAACGGCAACGGCATCATGAACAACCTTTTTTCGGGCTACGAGCCGTATAAGGGCGATTTCAATATGCGCGAAAAAGGCTCCATCGTCGCCCACGAGGCGGGGGACAGCACGTCCTACGGCCTTTATGGCACCCAGGACAGGGGCAGGCTTTTCATCGGCCCCGGCGTCCCCGTTTACGAGGGGATGATAGTGGGCGAATGCTCGAAATCGGAGGATTTGGTATGCAATATCTGCAAAAAGAAGCAGATGACCAACACCCGCGCGTCGGGGAGCGACGAGGCGCTGAGGCTGACGCCCCATTCCGTATTGAGCCTTGAGCAGTGCATGGAATTTTTGAAGGACGACGAATTATTGGAGGTCACGCCGCATAGTTTAAGGCTTCGGAAAAGGGTTTTATCAAAAGAATTGCGGTTGAAACAGTACAGCAAGAAGAAAAATTCATAAAAGTGAAAGGATAAAATTTATGAAAAAAGAAGTATTAATCGAAACCTCGGCCCGCCATGCCCATGTCAGCAAGGCGGATTTGGAAACCCTGTTCGGCGGGGGCTATTCCCTCACGTTCAAAAAAGACCTGTCCCAGCCGGGTCAGTTCGTCTGCGAGGAAAGGATAGCCGTGGCGGGGCCGAAAGGCTCGTTCCCGTCGGTGGTCATTTTAGGCCCCGTGCGTCCCGATACCCAAGTCGAGGTTTCCGCCTCGGACGCCCGCGTTTTGGGCATTGACGCGGTCGTAAAAGAATCGGGGGACATAGCGGGTACCCCCGGCTTAAAACTGACCGGGCCGAAGGGCTCCGTTGATATCAAAAACGGGGCTATCGTAGCGAAAAGGCATATCCATATGACCCCGGAGGACGCAAAAAAATACGATTTGGCAGACCGCCAAATCGTAAATGTAAAAATAGACAGCGAAAGCAGAAGCCTTGTTTTCGGCGATGTCGTGGTGAGGGTGCATCCCAATTTCAAGCTGGCTATGCACATTGATACGGATGAGTGCAATGCTGTGATGGCGGCACCGGGAGCGGTTGGGGTAATTGAGAATTGAGGATTTTCAATTATTCATACCTCAGCGCCTCAATCGGATCCAATTTCGCCGCCTTATTGGCCGGGTAATAGCCGAAAAACACGCCTATTGCCATTGAGAACAGGACGGCAAGGACGACCGTCCCGGCAGATGGCAGGCCGGGGAAGCCCAAGGCCAGCGAACCCGCGTACCCGCCCGCGAAGCCTAAAACCACTCCTATGACGCCGCCTACGCCGCAGATTATCACGGCTTCCACTATAAACTGCATGCGGATTGCGGCGTTTCTCGCCCCAAGCGCTTTGCGGGTGCCTATTTCGCGGGTGCGCTCCATGACCGACACCAGCATGATGTTCATAACGCCTATGCCGCCGACCAAAAGGGATATCCCGGCGATAACGGCTATCGCCAGCTGCATCGTCCCCATCATTGAGTTTACCGTTTCCATCGACGTCTCCATCGCGTTCGCGCTCACTTCGCAGCGGGCGTTGTTTTTGTAATACGCGTTAAAGAAATCTTTAACCGTTTCCGAAAAAGCGATGGAGTCCGTGTCGCTGTTTGCCATAACCGTAAACGACTGGTAGCCGCTGACGGATGACGAATTCAACTGCTGTGTGGAAACCGGGATGTAAAGGTCTGTGGTTTCTTCGCTGCGGGGTCCCATGAACATCCTGAAAGCGGCAAAAGGCCCCTCCTCGTATTTATAGACGCCGACTATCAGGTAGGTCTGTATCCCCAGCCCGTCGTCTATCCTGACTTCCTTTCCCAAAGGGTCGACGTCTTTTGAAAATATGTTTTCCGTCAGCCGGTCGGACACGACCGCTACGTAACGGCGCGATTTTATGTCGTCGGTGCGCAAAAACCTGCCGTTCTGGACTGCGACATTATTGACCGCGCCATACCCGTCGTTTACTCCGATTATATTTACATTGGCGTATTTCCTGCCCTCCCGCGCCGTGCCGGGGCCGCCGCTTTTGGATACGCTGACGGATTCCACCTTTTCGCCGTGCATATTAAGGAACGACTCCAGCATTTCGTCCGTGATATAGTCGTTTTCGTTGAGGCTCGACGAAGGCATGTGCCTGTCCGAGTTCCTCTGCGTCACCCTCACGTTGATATTCGAGACGCCGAAGCTCGACATATCCGAGGTCACGGAAGCGGACATGGAGTTGCCCACGGTCACGATGGCCAAAACGGAGCCGATGCCGATGATTATGCCAAGCATGGTCAGCAGGGCGCGTACTTTATTGGCAAAAAGCCCCTCAAAGGCCAGTTTTATGTTTTCGATCAGTAGCATTTTCTTCACCTTTTTTAAAGTTGAGAATTTAGAGCTGAGAGTTGAGAGTTTCGGTCGCGTTTAAATCTTCATTTGGAAATTTAAATCGGTGTCCGCGAATCCATAAAATAATAAAACATATAATTTTTGATTTTAAGAACTTCTTTAATTAAGCCGGGTAATAAAATTAAAAATAGCTATTTCTATCTACCCGACATTAACTCTCAACTCTCAACTCTCAATTCTTTCAAACCTTCCGTCACTGAGCGTCAAAATCCTGTCCGTCCGCGCAGCGAGTTTTGTATTGTGCGTGATAAGCACAACAGTCTTGCCGTGGTTTTTATTAAGATCGGCGAATATATCCATAACCAGCTCCCCCGTTTTGCTGTCCAAAGCGCCTGTGGGCTCGTCGGCCAGTATTATCGCGGGGTTGTTCGCCATCGCCCGCGCAATGGCCACGCGCTGTTTCTGTCCGCCCGACAGCTCGCTGGGCTTATGGGTCATCCTGTCCTCCATGTCAACCATTTTCAGAAGCTCCTTCGCCCGGCTTGTCCTTTCCGTCATGCCCAGGCCGTTGTAAAGCATGGGCAGCTCTATGTTCCGGAGGGCGCTGCTGCGGGGGATTAGATTGAATGTCTGGAATACGAAGCCTATCTTGATGTTCCGGATGTCCGAAAGCTCGTTGTCCGTCAGTTCGCTTATATCCTCGCCATCCAGGACGTATGAGCCGGAAGTCGGCCTGTCGAGGGCGCCGATAATGTTCATCAGCGTCGATTTGCCCGATCCCGACTGGCCCACGATGGATATGAACTCGCCCTCGTAAACCTGCAAATCTATCTCGTGCAGTATCTCAAGCTCGTTCGGCAGGCCGATGTAGAAGGATTTTATTATGCTGTGCATGTCGATAATGGTTTTCATCTGATAATTCCTCTTCATATTTATAGGGGTTAGGGGGAAGGGATTAGGGATTAGTTTTTTTATAATAAGCCGAACTCTGTCTATTAATACATTTCTAACCCCTAATCCCTCATATTGATTTGCTGCCCGTCCGTAACGGCCGACGCGTCGTTGATTATCACCATGCCCTCCGACAGCCCGGCCCCTTTTATCTCGGTATATAAATCCGTCCCCGTCCCCAAAACAACGGGGACCGATACGGCCTTATATTTTCCCGAACCGTCCTTTTGGGCGGTAAATATATTGCTTTTGCCGTCCTCGTCTGTTATTACCGCGTCATATGAAGCGTAATAGACGTTCTCTCGTTTTTCCAGAATAATTTCAAGCCTTGCGTTCATTCCGATGCGAAGCTCCGTTTGGCCGGATGTCAGTTCAATCTCCACGTCGAACTCCACGTCGGCGCCGGGGATGATTTCGCCGTTCGCGCCTTTGCGCGCTGCGGGGTTTATATAGGACAGCCGGCCTTCGTAAACCTTATCCTCAAAGGAATCGCTTTTTATAAGAACGTTCATGCCGGTCTGTATCCTGCCGATGTCGTATTCCTTGACCGCTCCGGTTATTATAAGGTTTTCCGTATCCTCGACAACGAACAGCAGGCCGCTGCCCGGCGCGCCCTCGGCAGCATACGAAGCCGTGACCGTCCCTGATATGGGGGCGGTGACTTTTGCCTCCGCGAGCTGGTTTTCCAGCCTTTTTACAGAAATTTCCTTCGCGTCGTTCGACATTGAATTTTTGATTGCGTCAACGTTGTTTTTCAGTTTCGATATCTCCTGATCAACGGATATCCTGACCGCGTCGAGAGATTTTTGGGCATTGTCGTAAGCCGTCTGCGCTTTTTTCAATTCGGATTCGGGCAGGCCCGCGCTGTTTTCCTTCACCGCGTCCAAAGCGATTTTTGCGGTACTCAGCGCGTTTTCCGCGTTTACTATCTGCGGGTTAGTGCCGTTTTCAAGGCTTTTTACGGCTTCATTATACGCCTGTTCGCTTGAATTAAGCTGGTTTAAGCTGTTTTGCTCGGCGGCTGAAAGCTCGGAACGGAGCTGTTTGATGTTCATCTCCAAATCCGCAGTGTCAAGGCGGCACAGAACGTCCCCTTTTTCAACGGAATCGCCGGGCTTCGCTTCAATGCTTTTCACGGGGTAGCCAAGGGCGGAATATACCTTCTTTTTACCGGCGCTTTCAACCTTGCCCTTGATATTCAGGCTCCCGGTCAATTCGCCGTGCTTCAGCGCAGAGGTTTCCGCAAAAGCGGTATTCCTCTCATTCATGGACCGCCGCGCAAAAAACCCGCCTAAAATCAGGGGAATCAATATCACAGTGATTATTATTATCTTTTTTAACGGGGATTTTTTCTTTTTTCCGGTTTTAGGTTTCTTTTTTCCTGTGTCAACGTTATTGACGTTGGTTTTTTTCTCTTCCATTTTTATGACTGTCCTTTCGATGGCAAAATATCCGTTTCATATGATTCATTGCAATTTGAAATTATGTCCGCCAACCTGCCCGTTATACGGACATATTCCTTTGCGTCCCGTTCGCCCAACATACAGAGCATTTTCGCGGTAAGCCCGATTATCGCTTTATCGTTTTTTTCCGCCGCAGACCTTCCCTCTTCAGTTATTTCAATCAATATTTTCCTGCGGTCACTCTTGTCGATCTTCCTGGTAATCCAGCCTTTTTCTTCCAAATTGTTTAGCGCCTGCGCGACCCTCGCGGAGCTGACGTTCATTTCGCGCTTTATGGCGCCGGGAAGGACGGCGCCGCCCTGAAGCGCGATAAAATGAAGCGCAAACGCCTCGCCCTGCAAAGCCCCGTCAATATTTTTCTGAGGCTTTGCCTTGCGGAGCGAATGCATTTTATTAAACAGCTCCAAAGCCAATTTTTCGTAATCCACTTAGATACCCTCATCGATTATTTGCTAATGCTGTTATATGATAATACAATTAATATATATTGTCAAGAGGTTATAAAATTTTTTACAAATATTTCACAAAATCTTTTAACAAATTATATTTCAGGCGTGATTCGCATGAACGGCAAAACATCGTCCCTGCGGGCTGCGAGTTTTTTAACCCGGCGCTTATTTATGTTTATGAATGTAAAAATATGTTGATTTTTTATCAATGTTTTGTTATAATCATGCCGTTATGATTTCCGTTATCAGAAATATATTGTTTTCCCTAAGGAAAATATATAAAATTATAACCATTGCCGTCTTTT
>WREG01000050.1 GCA_009779455.1 Oscillospiraceae bacterium | reverse complement strand
CTTGCGGAGCTTTATCCCGCCGTACAAAGCATAGCCGCCGTACCCGCCGGGCTGACAGCCCACCGCGCCGGGCTTGCGGAACTGCGGCCTTACACAAAAGAAGGCGCGGCGGGGGTCCTAGGCATAATCGGACGCTTTAACGAAAGATTTTACGCGGAAAACGGCAGAAACCTCTGTTACCCCGCCGATGAATTCTTTTTAAAGGCGGGCGTCACCATGCCCGATATAGAATATTACGGCGACTTCCCCCAGCTTGACAACGGGGTCGGGATATGGGCGCTTTTTAAGGGTGAATTTTTAACGGCCCTCGACGAAACGGAAATTAAACCGAAGAAAAAAAGCGAACATATTACTATGATAACGGGGGTATTGGCAACGGGGCTTATAGAATATCTGGCTGCCGCCGTTATGCAAAAATTCCCGGGTATAAATATAGACGTACTCCCGGTAAAAAATAAATTTTTCGGCGAAAGCGTGACCGTCGCGGGGCTTGTGACGGGTAAGGATATAATTGAGCAGGCTACGGGCAGAATAAAGCCGGGCAGGGTTTTGATCCCTTATTCCATGCTGAAATCAAGGGAAGAAAAGGTTTTTTTAGACGATATGACGTTAAAGAATGTTGAGAAAGCTTTGAAAGTAAAAATGACGCCCGTTAAGCCTGACGGTAAATCGTTTTTAAAAGAATGTTTGGGGTCACAGGTTTTTTAAGCCTTTACTTTTTGATATATATGTGATAAAATAAATATGATTCGGAGATTAAATTCAACAGGAGGCATAAATATGGGAACGAAAAATGATTATGACGCAGCTTATATTCCGATTGAGGCAATTTTAAAAAACGAAATCTTGAATACTGAACAAAAATTGGAAATGATTGAATTCATTGTCGAAAATGTTTTGCACGGCAAAAATGAACAGCCCCAAAAAGCAGAGACTGCGGGGTATAGGGTAAAAGGAACGCCTTAAGGAGCAGATTCATAATAAGAATGAAATAAGGAAATGTTATGCCAAAACCCATAATCGCCATAGTCGGCCGCCCGAATGTGGGCAAATCCACGCTTTTCAATAAAATCGCCGGGAAAAGGCTCGCTATTGTTGACGCCGTGCCGGGTGTTACGCGTGACAGGCTGTTCGCCGACTGCGAATGGCTGAACCGCCGGTTTTTGCTTATCGACACGGGCGGCATAGAGCCGTTTTCGGACGACGTGATACTCTCGCAGATGCGGGAGCAGGCGCGACTCGCCATTGAGAACGCCGATGCGATAATATTCGTGACCGACCTGCGGACGGGGGTCGTCGCAACGGACGAGGAAGTCGCTGTCATGCTCATAAAAAGCGGAAAAAAAGTGACCCTTTGCGTCAACAAATGCGACAGCGTAGGCGAGCTTCCCGCGGAATTTTACGAGTTTTACAATTTGGGCCTCGGCGACCCCGTGGCCGTTTCGGCCGTCCACGGACACGGCACGGGCGACTTGCTCGACAGGGTGTTTGAAGAAATGCCCGCCGTCGACACCGCCGAAGAGGAGGAAGACGCGGTACGCGTCGCGGTCATAGGCAAGCCGAATGTGGGGAAATCCTCGCTTGTCAACGCTTTATGCGGCGAAAACAGGATGATAGTGTCGGATATCGCCGGAACGACAAGGGACGCTACGGATACCCTTGTGGAAAACGAACGCGGCAAATTTATTTTTATTGATACGGCAGGCCTGCGGCGGAAATCCAGGGTGGACAGCGATATTGAAAAATACAGCATTCTGCGGGCGAAAATGGCCGTTGACAGGGCATCCGTCTGCGTGGTTCTAATAGACGCGGTCGAGGGCTTCACGGAACAGGATTCAAAAGTGGCGGGAATCGCGCTGGAGGACGGCAAGGCTTGCATCATCGCCGTTAATAAGTGGGACGCGGTGGAAAAAGACGGCAAAACTATGGATGCCTACCGTAAAAGCCTTATGGAGGATTTCGCTTTCATGTCCTACGCCCCTATAATTTTCATATCCGCGAAAACAGGGCAGCGGCTCGGCAGGCTTTATGATTTGATTAAATATGTTGACGGGCAGAACGCCATGAGGATTTCGACAGGCAAGCTCAATGAGGTCCTCGCTTCGGCGCAGCAAAGGACGCCCCCGCCGACGGACAGGGGCAAAAGGCTCAAAATTTATTATATTACACAAGCCTCTACCCGCCCGCCCACCTTCGTCTGCTTTATAAACAACAGGGAGCTTTTCCATTACAGCTATCAGCGCTACATCGACAACAGGATAAGGGAGGTTTTCGGGCTGGAAGGGACTCCTACCAGATACGTTTTGCGCGAGCGGGACAGGACGGATAAAAATTAAACTGAAAAAAACCAAGAGAAATTTTTGTTTCCCTCTTGGTTTGTTTTTTTGCCGCCCGCAGAGGGACGCCGCCCTCTTAAACCGGCATTTTTTATAGAACTTTCGGTTTAATCTTTCGCCAGCACTTCTTTAATACCCGTCGCCAGCCCTGCCAGGCCTTGGATTTCAGACGGTATAATTATCTTCGTCGCCTGGCCGTTCGCCGCTTTCGCAAAGGCTTCAAGGCTCTTGATGGCAAGCACGGCTTCCGACGGGTTGGAAGCGTTCAATAATTTTATGCCTTCGCCCATAGCCGTCTGAACGTTGATTATAGCCTGCGCTTCGCCCTCCGCGTTGCGTATTTTCGCTTCTTTCGCGGCTTCCGCTTTGAGTATGGCCGACTGCTTTTCGCCTTCCGCGTAAAGTATCTGCGATTCCTTCTGGCCTTCCGCCACAAGTATCTTGCTGGCCTTCTCGCCTTCCGCCCGGAGTATCGCCTCGCGGCGTTCGCGCTCGGCTTTCATCTGTTTTTCCATCGCGTCCTGGATTTCCCTCGGCGGGAGGATGTTTTTAAGTTCCACGCGTGTGACCTTGATGCCCCACGGGTCGGTCGCTTCGTCCAGTATCACCCTGATTTTGGCGTTGATGGTGTCGCGGGAGGTGAGGGTATGGTCAAGCTCCAGCTCGCCGATTATATTGCGGAGCGTCGTGGCGGTGAGGTTCTCAATGGCGGCAAGCGGGCGCTCGACGCCGTAAGTATAAAGCTTCGGGTCGGTTATCTGGAAAAACACGACCGTGTCAATTTGCATTGTAACGTTGTCCTTTGTTATAACGGGCTGGGGGGGGAAATCGGCGACTTGCTCTTTCAGCGAAACCATTGCCGCTATGCGCTCTATAAAAGGCACTTTTATATGGAACCCGGTCTGCCATGATTCGCTGTAGGCCCCAAGGCGCTCAATAACATATGACTTTGACTGCGGGACGATTTTTACGTTTTTCGCGAGAATAGTGATTACAATCAAAACAAGCGATAATACCGCTATTATAATTCCGTATTGCATAATTTACCTCCAAATTTAGATTTAGATATTAGATTTTAGAATTTAGATCCGAATGGGTAAATATTCATCCTTTTAGGATATTTTTTCTTGGCTCCTGATTCCTAACTCCTGTTTCCCGACAATCAATTTTACCCCGTCGATTTTTTCCACCGTCACCAATTCATCCTTGTTGATAACGGAGCCGTCGGCGGTTTTTGCCGTCCAGATTATGCCTCTGACGTTCACTGCGCCCTTTCCCCTTACGCTGTCTACAGTTTCCGTTACAATCCCTTCCGTGCCTATGATCGCATCGGCGTTGGTAGGCACTATTTTCGGCTTTACATATTTTTTTACGAAGGGGCGCGTGAAAACCAGCGCTGCCGTTGATACGGCCGTAAACACAATTATCTGTATCAGCGTGCTTTTTATCCCGACGGCGCTTGTTATCAGCGCCGCGGCCGACCCTACGGCAAACCATATCGTGACGAGTTGCACCGTCATAGCCTCCGCCGCCAGAAATACAAGCGTAAGCGAAAGCCAGAATATCTCCGGGCCGTATCTGCTTAAAATGCCCATTATCCATCATCTCCTTTCTTTGTTGCCGATAACGCGGCGTTATAACGGCAAAAACGCCGCATACAGCTATATTTATTTTAGCATAAAAATATGAACAATTTCAGCAGTTGCCAAAAATATTATAATTTTATCACATTTACCTTGCATTATTTAAAAATATAAGCTAAAATAAATAATGGTTAATATATAGTATTTAGTGATTAGAAAATTATTGTGGTTTTATTGATTTTAATCACTAACCGCTAATCATCGGAAATCGGGGTGTTAATTCAGGTTGATAAGGGTCAGAACCGTTAAATTATTCGCGGCTTGCGCTGTTTTTATAATATTGTTTCCGTTACACGCGTCCGCATACTGGATGCATTACGGAAATTATGAAATTCCTGTGGATAAAACATATAAATCTGAGGATTACCTGCTTTTTGTCGGCCAGGCAAAGGGCCTGTTGCCTAATAATATAAAATTTACCGAAGACGACATGCAAAACGCGCAGGGCTTTTCTTCCCCGTCGCTTTTAAACGCGGTTTCAAAAGAAGACAACGCGTATTCCGCCCTCATCGCTGCTGTTTGCGCGGCAAACGGCTCAGGCAAAAATATAGCCGTCAGGAGGAGCGTTGACGACGGGAAAAGTTTTTCGCCGCTTGAGACGGTTCTGATAGGGCAGATAAATTCAAAAACGGCTTTCGGGGCTAAAAAAGCGTTCTGTTTTACAAACCCGTCTTTGGCCGCAGCGTATGACGGGCGTGTTTTAATGCTTGTGAACATGTTCCCCGAAGGCGGGGGAACCGATAAAAACTCAATAACCGAAGAAAGAAGCGCTTATATTGATGTAGGCGCGAAAAGCTATCCCGCGCTTTATGAAGACGCGCCTCCGTCGGGCAGGCTGTTCGCAGGGATAAAACTGCCTGATTTTAAAAAAGATAAAAATGACGCCGCCCTGCCGTATACGGTGAGGGAGGACGGCTGGATATTTGCGCCGGACGGCGAACGGACGGATTACTATATACCGCAGTCGGCTTCGGCTGAATACGGTTACCGCACTTTGGGCGATATGTATTACGCCGTCGGCGAGCCCGATTATATTGACGCGCCGCCGCCGCTCATGCCCCCCAAACCGGAAAGCGGCAAAGATATTGACATATATGCCGGAAATATTTATTTAAACAGGGGCAAGCCCGCGTTCAGCGCGTCCGCCCCTGTCCCCGCGCTGAAAAATAAAGTCGCGCCCTGGCTTGACAAGCCTGACTATTTCGTGTGCGAAGGGGTGGAAGCCCCGCCGGCCCCTTTGCGCGCCGCAGTCAGGCCGTACCTGTGGCTGCTTGAAAGCCGCGACGGCGGCGCCGCTTTCGGCCAGCCCGCCGATATTACTTTCATGACGGGGGACGAGAATGACAAGGGGTATCTCGCTGTTTCCCCCGGGACGGGCATATGCCTTAAAAACCAATCTTATTTTAACAAAATGAACCGCATTATTTACCCTTGCGTCAGCGGCAGGGGAAAAGCAGCCGTTATTTTCAGCGACGACAACGGGAAAACCTGGGACAGGCCGCCCGGGGGTTATATTCAAAACACGGGCGATACACAGATAATAGAGCTGTCCGACGGAACGCTTTATTCTTTCGGGCAGCAGAAAAGATTGGGCCGCACGCCTTTTTCAAGGAGCATAGACGGAGGAAACAGCTGGAGGAGCGACACCTCCCAAAATCTGATATCCGTAGGGTGCGCTAAATCGGCGGCGCTGCTGCCCTCGTCTGAGGATAAATCCCGGAACGTCAGCATAAGGTATCCGGATTCTTTGGACAAAACGAAGCAGTATGTCCTGTCAAGCCATCCGACGGGGAATTTGGGCAAGGATTCCACAAAAAGCACAGGGGTCGTAACCTTGGGCGAGGTGCAGGACAACGGGCAGATAAAATGGATGTTTGAAAAAGAACTTAAAACGGACGATATATACGCATCCTCGTCATTAAAGGGGAATGAAAAATATTTTGCCGGATCTTCCATTACGCTGCTCGGCAGCGGCAACATCGGCGTGGTTTACGAGGCTTATCCGGGCGGCTATATCGCTTTTTCGCAGTTCAACCTTGAATGGGCGGCCTCCGGCAATCCTCCGCTGTCTGACATATACGGCGGCGATGCTGCGAAAATAATAGCGGGCCTTATAGCGCTTTTCGCAGCGGGGATAATTCTTTTGGACAGGCTGAGGCAGAGAAGAAGGGCTATGGTTTTCGCCGAAGGGGACGCGGAATATGACATTCTCGAATTGGCCGGGGATTACTTCCCCGGCGCCGGGCTGCAGTCCGAAAATTATGATATCGCCGCCGTAAACGACGACGACATAAAAATATATACGCCGAGCTTTGCGGAAGCGGATATAAAACTTTAAAGGACGTTATTTTGATAATAAGAATTTTGAAATTATTGAATTTCCCGCCCCCGGACGAAGCGGACATGCAATATAATAAAAAATACTTGAACCGGAGTGTGGTTTTTTGCGCCGTTTTCACGCTTGCCGTTACTGCTTTGTTTTTTATATTTAACTATTATATGCATCATATATATTCGATAGGCTTTTATTTTTTGTTTGACCACAAAAAACTGATAAGCCTTACTTTGTTTTTATATTTATCCGCTTCGGCGCTTTTCGCCGTTTTTCTTATTATAGAAAAATTCGGGTTCAACACGAAGCTTATCCCGGCGCTCGGGTTAAAAACAAAAAACGCCAAGGCGGCATTTTTAAATAAATTTTGGTTTGCCATACCGTTTTTTATAACGTCATGCGTTATTTTAGCCATAAGGATATTTTTGGCAGATGACGGGAAGGCGGATTTTTCATACCTTATACATGAAATACCCAATAATATGATAATCGCATTTTGCGAGGAAGTGATGTTCAGGGGCTATATCCAAGGCGTAATGACAAAACGGTTCGGCGATTTGCGCGGGATCGCGTTTACGTCGGTTCTGTTTTTGTTTGTCCACCTTCCGATCAGGATATTGTTTGAAAGCAACACTCTCCCCCGGCTTTTGTATCTGCTTTTCTACACGTTCGCGGGCGGCATAGCCTTCGGCATTGTCGCAAGAAGGGACAAATGCGTCTACGGTTCCGTTTTTGTGCATTTTACGTTCAACATCTGCAATTATATTATGCTTTATTAAAATTATTATAGAAGAAGCCTTGTAGGGGACGACGCCCTCGGCGTCCCGTATTTCAACAACATCTAGCCTAAAAACGGGACGCCGAGGGCGTCGTCCCCTACAGGCTTTCTGAAATTTATAAAAATATTTATATTTTATTCATTCATGCGTTTGACGTGCCTTTTTAACCTGAAAAAAATATTTAAAAATATTTTTTATATTTTCTATTGAAATAATGCGTGAAATAGTATAGAATAGATTGATGACATAAGAAATCGAAAGGAAAGATTATATCAATGGACAAAAAAACTAAATCCCAGGCTGAGCTTTACAGGCAGGAGAGAAAGGAACGCATAGCGAAAGCCGCGAAAAAAAACCAGAAAAAATCCCACGACCAGATAAAATTCCAAAAAACGGTCAACAGGGCGGCAGGGGCAGCCGCAATAGCCATAGCCGCGCTTTTGGTTTTATACGCCGCCCTGAGCTTTTTCTCGGTGCCTCAAAAGGCGCTTAAAACAATCAAAATTGAGGGGACAGCCTACACCGTCGCCGAATACAACTACTTCTATATGACTATTTATCAGAATTACGTCAACATGACGCATTATTATGACGAATATTACGGCCAAACGGGGTTAGGGGCCATGTATACGGGGTTCGATTACAACAAATCGCCCAAAAACCAGACTACCACGGAAGAGGACGAGGAAGGCAACAAAACCACGATCACTTTTGCCGAATATTTCCGCAAAAACGTCGTCAAATCCCTTGAAGACTTCACTTATTATTACGGCCTTGCAATAAATGAAGGCTTTGATCTGTCCGACGAAGATAAAACCGCCATAAACGATTCAATTGAAGAGCTGCGCGCGGCGGCAGCGTCTCAGGACTATTCTCTCAACAGGTATATCAACCGCGCCAAGGGAAAAGGCCTCAATGAAAAAACACTGAAGAAAATTCTTGAAAAACAGATCCTTGTTGAAAATTACAAAACAAAGGTAGCCGATGATTTCAGGGACGGCGTGACGGAAGACGAAATCATGGGAAAATATGACGAAGACCCTAAAATTTATAAAAACATGGATTTCAGGATTTTCCTGCTTAAAAAAGCCGAACCCGCCGCCGACGCCGACCACGCCGATCATGCCGGCCACGATGATGAAAGCGCCGGAAGCGAAGCGGAAGAAATCAAAGAGGATGACGAGGCCATACGCAAGCGCGCCGATGAGTTCATGGGCAAGATAACGAACGACGAATCATTCAACGAGCTTGTGCAAATGTACGCTACCGAAGAAGATTTGGAATCGGGCATATACGAAAACGAGCGCGCAACCATGCAAAAATATGTAAATTACGACGATGTGTATTCCAATTTGAGCGAAGATTCCGCCGACTGGCTGTTTGCGGATGAACGCGCAAAGGGGGACAAGCGCGTATTGGAAAACGACTCGTATTATTTCGTGGTGTATGTGACCGAGCCGGCTTACAGAAACGACGAATTGCCGGTGGACGTGCGCCACATATTGATAATGCCCGAAACGGACGATCCCATAAGGGACGAAGAAGGGGAAATCGTCCAGAGATTCGAGCCTACGGAAGAACAGTGGGCGGACGCGCTCAAAGAGGCCGAGGATATCTTAAAGGACTGGGAAGAAGGGGAAGCGACAGAGGAAGCTTTCGCCTTATATGCCGATAACTTCACTATGGACAGGGATGAGAACAGCGAGCCGAACGGCGGGCTTTACACGGGTATGCCCCCCGGGGCGGGCCTTTATGCGGAGCCTTTCGAGGATTGGTCTTTTGACAAGGCAAGGCAGCCGGGCGATACGGGCATAATAAAAACGATATTCGGCTACCACATCATGTACTTCGTAAAAACGGCTGATCTGCCCAAGTGGAAGGATGACATAACAACCGAAATAGCGAACGGGCGGATGGACGAATACCTTGAGGAAAACAGGACCGAATATGAAGACACCGCTTCGGTATTATCGACGGAAAAATGGGCGTACAATAAGGTAATCAAAACTATAGACAGCGGATTCTAATTAGGGTATAGGAGTCAGGATTTGCACAAAAAAAATCAGGAGGAAAGAAATTTTGAAATTATATAACGCTAAGGATATAAGGAATGTCGCGGTAGCGGGCCACGGCGGAAGGGGGAAAACCACGCTTTGCGAAGCCATGCTGTACCTCGCGGGCGCCACGGACAGGCTCGGAAGGGTCGCCGACGGGAATACCGTGATGGATTACGACCCGGAGGAGAAAAAACGCAAGTCGTCCGTATCGACGGCCGTCGCGCCCCTTGAATGGAAAAATACAAAAGTCAATCTAATCGACACCCCCGGGCTTTTTGACTTCGCAAGCGGTCTTTCCGAAGGCATGAGGGCCGCCGAAACGGCTCTTATAGTGCTGTCTGCGGGGCTCGGCGTCGACGTGGGCGCGGAAAAAGCGTTCAGGGCCGCGAAACAGAGGGATATCGCGAAAATGTTCGCTGTCACACGCTGCGACGCCGAAAACGCGGATTTTTATAAAACGCTGGAAGCCCTTCAGGAATATTACCCGGGGAAAATCTGCCCTGTTTCGGCGCCTTTTATGGAAGGCGACGCCGTCAAGGCTTACGTCAGCTTTATGGACAACAAAGCCTATACCTATAAAGACGGGAAAGCGGCGGAAACGACCATGCCCGACGACGCACGCATAAACGAGCTTAAAGACACGTTCGGCGAAGCCGTAGCGGGCGCGGACGAAGAGCTTATGATGAAATTTTTCGACGGCGAAGCGTTCACGCAGGAGGAAACCGTAAAAGGCCTTGCGGAAGGCGTGGCAAACGGCGACCTGTACCCGGTTTTCGCCTGCTCGGGCTACAATATGGACGGGGTAAACCTGCTGCTTGACGCTATTGCGGCCATTGCCCCCGCATCCGACAAATGCGGCGAAAAAGCGAAGGACGACGATGAAAAAGAAATAGATATGCCGTGCGATGAAAACGGGCCTTTGGCCGCCGTATGCTTTAAGACTATAGCCGACCCGTTTGTGGGCAAAATGTCGTTTTTCAAGGTTATATCGGGTAAATTGACCTCCGATATCCCCGCATATAACGCCGAAACGGGCGAAAGCGAGAGGATGGGCAAAATAATCACCGCACACGGAGGAAAACCCGCGGAAGACGCGGCGTGCATACCCGCCGGGGACATCGGCGTAGTGACAAAACTGACAGGGGCGAATACCGGCGACACCCTTTGCTCACAAAAACAGGTTATACATCTTGATAAAGTCGCGTTCCCCGCCCCCTGCCTCTCAATGGCCGTAAAAGTCCGTAAAAAAGGCGAGGAGGACAAGGTTGCGTCAGGGCTACGCAAGCTTATGGAGGAAGACCCGACCATCGTGTTCAATACAAGCGAGGAGACGAGGGAGCAGGTCCTTTCGGGGCTTGGCGAGCAGCATCTGGACATAATCGTATCAAAATTAAAGACAAAATTCGGCGTCGAGGTAGACCTTGCGGTGCCGAGGGTGGCATACAGGGAAACTATACGCAAAAAGGTCGAGGTGCAGGGGCGGCACAAGAAGCAGTCCGGCGGTCACGGCCAGTTCGGCGACGTTTACATACGCTTTGAACCCTGCGACAGCGACGCCCTCATTTTTGAAGAGGAAATCGTAGGCGGCTCAGTGCCG